>JBQCEA010000472.1:0-7187 GCA_051960695.1 Mucilaginibacter sp.
CTTTATTTCCGCTCCGGCACGCATTAAAGTGGCCGCAACTGAACAGTATTTATTAACCGATAGGTCAACGGCACGGCTGGCTTTGTCAGGGTCTATGTTACCATATAAATGGAATTCTATAATAACATATTTCCATAATGATGGTTCTTTGCCTGTTTCGCGTTCGCCATTGATGTTCATTTTATAATCAACTACTTCCTGGCGTTGTTTCTTTAAAATACTGATAACGTCGATGGCCGAACAGCCGGCTAAACCCATTAATAGCGTTTGCATCGGGCGCACACCAAAATTCTGACCGCCGCTTTCGGGGCTGCTGTCCATTTTAATACTATGTCCGTTTTGATCTGTCGCGACAAAACCAAAATCACCTTGTACACGTGATAACTGAATCGTAGGCATGTTTGAGTCTGAAAGCCTCAAATTTATAACTTTTACATGGGAATGCTGTACGGGATACATAATTGTGACGTTTTATAAATAAATCCTGAAAATAAGAGATGATGAAAAAGCGGTTGTAGTATTATAAACGTAACTTGTTTGACAAAGGTTATAGGAAAATGAGACGGAAGTACGAAGATCGTATCAAGTTCTGTCTTTAACAGGAATTACCAGTTTTAAACCCGACCATATTTCGTTAACTGCACATACTTTAATATCAACCAGCCCAGTTTTCAGAGCGTAATTTCTAATAATACCTTCCGTTAGATCTGTTGCCACTTTTGATACTTTCTTTGGCCACGAAATCCATATTATTCCATTAGATTTTAGCCGGTCTTTTAAACCAGGCAGTGTTGACAGATATTCATCTTTGCTTTTAGTAAAGAAATGAATGAGATCAACCTGCTTGCCATTATCATCAAAATACAAATGTGGTGGCAGATCAGTAAATAGATCCATATAGTAATCCGGCGCATTGATAAGGCTGATATGAAAACAGTCTTTTATGCCTAATTTTTTGGCCAATGGCGTACCTGAATATCCTGCCGGAGACATGGTTTATACGTTAAAATCGTATCTGATCAAGATGATGCTGCAGATGGCTTACATAATCATTAGCCAGCCACTCAACAGTATGTAAGTCAGTATCTTTTTTACTACTGTCGCACTTAGTCTGCCACCTGTCCGGCGGATAGTTCGATAACACCCTGCTTATTTGCAAATTGAGCAGTTGCCAAAGCTTTAGCAAATCGTCAATATTCATTGCCTGGTAATGCTGTACCGCAACCCATTCATCTTGTTCATAAACCAACTTAAAGTTTTCTTCGTAGGTGCACCGCACAAACCGCTGTAAATTGATCATGGCACTATCCGTCAGATGACCAATTATTTCCTTATTAGACCATTTGCCGGGTGCAGGCCGGCTTTCCCAGTCACCAGGCTTAGCCTGAACGTTTTTAATGAATTGGTCGATCTTTGGCATGAGGTTATCAACACTTGCGGCCATAATATGGAAAAGTTTGATTTAAAGGTAGCGATGTTTTGTGCTACCTTCAAAAACTGAATTATACATATGGCCCTTAATTACATCTGGATAGCTTTTTTTGTAGTTGCTTTTATTATTGCCCTGGTAAGACTGATCTTTCTGGGCGATACAGAAGCCTTTAAAGCTATTGTCGATAGTATGTTCAGTTCGTCGCAATCCGCGGTAATGGATATTGCATTGCCATTGATCGGTGCCATGACGCTTTGGCTGGGTATTATGAATATTGGCGAAAAGGCAGGTGCTATTAAGTTTCTTTCCCGCATTGTCGGCCCGTTTTTCAGAAGGATATTTCCTGAAATACCGAACGATCATCCTGCTATAGGCAACTTAATGATGAGCTTTTCGGCTAACCTCCTTGGGCTTACCAATGCCGCTACCCCGCTTGGCCTGAAAGCGATGGACAGTTTACAGGAGCTGAACCCTAAAAAAGATGAGGCTTCCAACGCGCAGATCATGTTCCTGGTATTGCTTACGTCCGGCTTGCAATTGCTGCCAGTTACCATTATCGCGCAACGAGCAATCCTGCATGCTAAAGATCCTACGGATATTTTCATTCCTTGTATCATAGCCACCTTTGTTTCGGCTGTAGTGGGTATGATCGCGGTTGCCATTAAACAAAGGATCAATCTTTTTGACCCGGTTATTATAGCATGGGTAGGCGGGTTTTCCTTACTGATCATTCTGCTGGTGTGGTACATGACCCATTTTCTTACTAAAGACCAGATAAGTACTTTTTCGAAAATATCAAGCAATCTCTTGCTTTTTGCCATTGCGGTAGCTTTTATAGTTGGAGGCTTTGTCAGGAAAATAAATGTTTTTGAAGCTTTTATCGATGGTGCCAAAGCTGGTTTTGATACCTGTATCAAGATCATCCCATACCTGGTTGCTATGCTGGTTGGCATTGCTGTTTTCAAAAGCTGCGGAGCTTTGGGCTATATGAATGATGGCTTAAGATGGGTTGTAAGCAATTTAGGGTTTGATACACGATTTGTTGATGCCATGCCTGTGGCTTACATGAAACCTTTAAGCGGTTCAGGCTCAAGGGCAATGATGATCAGTACCATGCAAACTTATGGTACAGATAGTTTTGCGGGCAGGCTTGGCTGCATTTTCAATGGATCAGCCGATACCACTTTCTATATTGTTGCATTATACTTTGGCTCGGTAGGCATAAAAAAATTAAGGTACTCTATACCTTTTGGTTTGATAGCTGACCTGGCTGGCATTATAGCCGCAATTTTTGTTGGCTATTTATTTTTCGGTTGATAAACTAAATGGTCTGATTGTTGTTTGTGCTATAATGCCTGCCGGAATTCCGCAAGAGCTTATAAACATAAACAACTGTAAATCTTGTTAACTGATTTGAATGTCTAAAGCCTATTTAAACGATAAGGCTATTAAAAGAAGTTTTGCACTCAAGGGGATGCTCCTTTTGCTTGTATTAGCTATCATCTTTACCATTTTTGTGGTCAGGTATGCCCTTTCAGGCTCTCCTACTGATTATTTAAACGGTGCACCCACCAGTGATGATGCCTACAATATGGCCAAATGCTTTATAAAGCCAACCATTAAATCATCTGTGGTTTCATTCCCCGAATCGGGGTTTCAATGTGCACAAAAGACAGATTCAGTCTTTATCATTAAATCATACGCCGAAACGAATGCAGATTCAGGCGAAAAAAATACGATAACCTATGAGATAACGCTGAAATATATTGGAGGAAACACAGCTGATAAAAACAACTGGAAAGTTGTTGACATGACTGAAAATTAACAAAAAAGCACCCCAGTTTTTACAACCAGGGTGCCTCAATCACTCTAAAACAATCACCTCTAAATTAAGAAGCTCCTTTTAATAATTATATAGGGATAACTATTGACTAAATAATTTAATAAGTCAAAGGTACTAAATATAACAGTGTTTTGCTGTTGAGTAACAGCATTTTGACCTACCCTTGACACAGGGTTAATACATTAAACCTTTGACGAATATATCAATGAGGAGAAGGCGTTTCTTATATATTTCATCCAGATGTTCCTTTTTTGGAAAGCTGGTTTTTTTATAACCCAGGGTGCCCACCCGCACGCCATGCAAAGCGTCTAATAGTAAGTCAACTACTTCCCGCGGATCATCAAGTGGTTTGATATTTCCTTTTGCTGCTTCAGCATTAATTGCATTACCAAGCAGGTCCATTTCGCTTTGGCGTATCTGGTCAACTATTTCCCAAATAGTATCAGGCAGGTTTTGCTCATTCAGTCGGAAGAAATCGAAAAAGTTATAGTTACTTACAATGAAATTGTGGTGAGTATCTATTTGAACTATAAATGCTTCCTTCAGATCACTGGTTTTACTTAATTTGTCGGTAAGCGTTTGAAGGTATTCATTGGCCAGTTTCCGGGTAACAGCAATATATAATTGACTTTTATCCGGAAAGTAATAGTAAAGTAATGCTTTGGACATGGAAAGTGCCCCGGCAATTTCATTCATGGTAGTTTTGGAATAACCATAATGTAAGAATTGCTGATAAGCCGCTTCTAATATTTTTTCCCGTTTTATATCCTGCTGGTCAGCGCCTACGCTCATTTGATAGATAATTAACTAAGTCCTTGTTTGACTTTTTTAACAAAACTATCAAAAATTCTATACATAATAATGTCAAATTTACACTTACGATTATTGGACTGACTGAATAAGGCTTAATCCAAGTCCTGCAGCTAATATATCCTCGGTTATGCCCAATAAGTAATCATCAATTTTGAGCTTCTTTCCTGTTTCCCTGCGCAAATAATAGAAAGCAAATGTTGAGACAATCGCAGCAACTAAACCAATCCTGCCCGCGGTCTTTTTATCATCATTGTTTTCTTTAGCAATAAGCATTGAGGATAGCGCTCCCGTAATGGATCTTACCATAATGCTTGCTGGTTTTATTCTCGCTGGTGCAAATGGCAGTTTATCAGCGATCAACTCAGCTGCAGCTAATATGGTTATGATCTTAGTGAATTTCTCAGATCGAATTAATTTCAGGATCAAATCGTCAAATGGTATTGGCTCATTTCTAAGCATATATGCTGCTACCGCCGGAGCTGACATTGAACGCATGCCTGCTATTGTGCCTAAGCCTATAACCTGCCAGATGGTTTGGAATTGTATTGTTTTCATATTTAAAAAACTACACACAACCGTGGATGTTTTTTAAAAAATAATAAGCAAATCACTTTAAAGCATTGTTGCACTATAAATAAGACCACTTATGAGAACATGCGGAAATAATTTATCACAGGAGTTTGGCAAGGCTATCGGTATAGGTTTACTTGCCGGATTAGCGGGTACAGCAGCAATTACATTATCGCAAATGATAGAAATGCGTATTACCAAACGTCAGCCCAGCGAAGCACCGGTAAAAGTAGCTGAACAGGTTACTGAGGTTAAGCCGACTACCGAAGAAGCAAAGGAAAAAGTAACACAGGAGATCCATTGGGGATATGGCGTAGCCTGGGGTGTTGCAAGAGGGTTGATCGGGCTAACAGGTTTGCGGGGTTTGCCTGCTACCGCAGCACATTTTGCTGCTATTTGGGGTACGGCAATGTTTATGCTGCCCGCTTATAATGCTGCGCCAAAAATAACAGAGCAGGAGCCCAAAACCATCGCCATTGATGGTATGCACCATGCTGTTTATGCCATTGCCGCCGGTTTGACTTATGATGCGCTTGATCATGGCTTTAAATCAAAAGGTGAAAGGAAACTGGAAAACCTGGTCAACAGGCTGCGTTTAAAAGAGTTAATGGAAAAACTGACATCATAAAAAAGCCGCCCGAAATAATCCCGGGCGGCCCAAATATATATTGGTTTGATTATTGAATTTGGCTCAATTCTGGCTCTTGCTCGTGCTCTTCTTCTTTTTTGCTGAACAACCTTGATTTGATGCGTACCCTGATGATATACATACATGGTACCAGTATCAAAGTTATAATGGTTGCAAAACCGAGTCCGAATATCATTGTCCATGACAGCGGGCCCCAGAAAGCAACGTTATCACCGCCAAAGAAAATATGCGGCTGGAACGAGGTGAACAATCCGGCAAAATCAATATTGAAACCTACCGCCAATGGGATCAATCCTAATATGGCAGCGGTTGCTGTTAATAATACCGGCGTCATACGGGTACGTGCAGCCTCAACCACGGCATCGTGCAAGCTTGCTCCTTGTTCGATCAGCATATCGGTAAATTCTACCAGCAAAATACCATTTCTGACAACCACACCCGCAAGGGCTATAATACCTACACCTGTCATTACGATGGAAATGGTCATCTTAAATATAGCCACACCCAGAAATACGCCGATGATACTAAAGAATATCTCGCTCAGGATGATAAACGTTTTGCCCACTGAGTTAAATTGTGCCATTAATATTACCAGGATCAACCCGAATGAGATCAATAACGCTGTACCAAGGAAAGTAGCAGCTTCCGCCTGATCCTCTTGTCCGCCACCAAGCTTGATGGAAACACCTTCTGGGGCATGGAAACTATTAATAGCAGTTTGGATATTGGCATTTACTTCAGTTGGTGTGAACGGCTTAATAACGTTTGAGTTAAGAGTGATCACACGTCTTTGCTGTTTATGTTTAATGTTGGCATAAGTGTTGGCGTAACGCACGTCCGTAAAGGCTGAAATCGGCACCTGGCGTATCTGCCCCCCCGTGGCAAGATCACGATATGTTATTTTAAGGTTACGTATAGCATCCAGGTTAGACCGCTGATCAGCTTGTCCGCGAACGTAAATTTCATAATTATCCTCAGTTGTGTTTCTGAAATCAGCTGCTTTCATGCCAAATACTGTAACAAATAACGACTGGGTTATTTGACCGCTGCTGATACCTTCACGGTTAGCGCGTTCACGGTCCACATCAAAAATAAGCTGAGGTTTATCAGCCTGCACATCTGGCACCAGGCCTTCAATACCAGCAATATTTTGCTGTTCCAGGTATTTTTTTAGCCTGGCAGAGGTATGCACCAAAGTATCCAGGTTGTCACCGGCAATTTCAATACTAATGTCTTTTTGCACTGGTGGTCCCGCATTCTCCTGGTTTACGGCAATGGTAGCGCCTGGTATACCAACCATAGCAGCCCTGATATTTTGTAATATCTTTTTGGTGTCCTTGCCATGCCGTTTGCTATACTCAGCAAAAGCCACAGTAATTTTTGATTTGTTAGTATATTGGCCCTGATCCTCATCTGTAGGATCTGTAACGCTTGTTTCCACGTTTGAAATAATGGAAGTAACGATATCCTTATCAGGTTCGACCACTTTGGCTACACGCTGTTCCAGTTTTTTCGTGACCTCGTTGGTGTAGGCCTGGTCCGTACCGATAGGCAGTGTTAGGTATACATAAACAAAGTTCGGATCAGCAGACGGGAAAAACTCTACTTTAGGACTCCTCACTGCAACAAAACCAATTGTTATAAAGAATAACACAATGATGCCGATCAGTATCTGCCATGGTCTTCTTACAGCTCTTTCAAGCCATTTGGCATACCATGACTGAAAACGAGGCCATGCATTTTTCTGAAACCTGTCTATCCATCTCAGGAAGAAAAAATGGTTTAATAGATACAATACAGCTGCAAATACTACGAAGTTTCCAAAGCCTCTGTTGATCAGGTATGCTTTTACAGCTGCAATACCAAAGAAAATAAGTGTG
>JBQCEA010000473.1:0-4082 GCA_051960695.1 Mucilaginibacter sp.
GGGGATAAAGACGTTGTTTAAGGTTTGATAGACTGGCAATGCTACCGTATTTTATTAAATGTTTTGTCCTTTACGTTCCAAACTAAATATCGGGAAGCACAAAACGCGCAACTATCTTTGGTTTGACCTGGATTAACAATTACTAACCTGCTATTACGTTTGAATTCATAACCCATCTCAGCCGTTATCCCAGGATAAACAATTCCTGTTTCCAAATCAACAACAGCGGAATCTTGACAATTTGACCCGCATCCCCAATAAACAAAGCAATAATGCCCGGCAAAATTTAGACCGGTTGTACCACGCCACCTAATCATTTCTTTATTTGAATAATAAGTATCTTTTATAATAGTATGGAACATCTCTGCAAGCGGATTGCCTTTTATTTTGAGTTTTGCAGGTCGGCCTTTGTATAATGGAACTTTATAATGGCTGAAGGAATGTTTTTGAGCAAATGCGAGCGAAGCAATGTGGATGAGGCAAATGGTAAGTAAGGTTTTTAAGTAAGGTTTCATTGCTAAATCAAGATAACTGATCGGTTTATTTTTTACTTGTAAACCATAATACAATGCTTCACCATAAAAAGCCTCACCCGTTTTCAACGGGAAGGCTATGTCTATCTTGTCGGGATGGCCGGATTTGAACCGACGACCTCCAGCACCCCATGAGAGCAGTATTTTGTCTGGTTAATGGATAATTAGGTTAGTTAACGCGGTAGGTGCTAACAGGTAATTATTAGGCCTGTAAACAGAACCGTAAACAGTCTAAAGGTAACGAGTTTTCTTTATAGTTCCATAAGGGAATCAAGGTTTAATGAACGAGGTGTAAAGCCACAACGCACGCTTATAGCAATCAAGGGCAAGGAGGAACGGAATAAATAGATTGTGCGGTTGCCATAGGAGCGGTTATGCCGTAGTTCCTTGTCATGTATTCAGACTCACGCCTAACTTTGCTGAAATAATTATGTAATCAATCCTATTCATATATTCCTATTAAGCATTTTTCTTTAATCTGTTCTTATAATCTGATACATCTCCTTAATTTGAATACGACTCTGGTAAGTTAACGTTTTCATAATCGACGGCATATTCGTTGGATAAAAGAATGGCAAGTTTATCGCATTCGCATTGCTTTGTTTTGCCGTGGGGTCGAATCTTCTGTAGCATCAAATCAAGAAATGCTCGGTCGATATTAGGGAAAGGGTAGACGTATTCATAAGGAAAAACTTGCGTTGCTAAACCGGCTTCAATCAACTGGCGCATGTTTTCTCTTAATCTACTTGGCCGTTTTCTATACTGGTCACGTACAATAGCATTGACTTCATTCCTATATAGCATACTAATCGTCGTCCAAGATGTTTTAGGTAAATTGATGTAAGGAAAGTAAAGCAGATTATTAGTCATGGCTTAAAAAGGTTATTGTGCTAACCATAGAATATTTGGATTGATTTTAATGCCAAGCGGACGGTTAGGTCAATCAAAAGATTTGTAACTGAAAGTTATTTAACTTTATATCTTTATGTTTGAAAAAAAATTAAACTAATTAATGCAATCAGCGCAAGAGCATATAATAGAATTTGTAGAAACAAAAAATTTACATTTCGACCCGGAAAACCCGCGGCTTCCCAATACCGTCAATGGCAACGATGAAGAGGCTGTGATAAACTGGATGCTGGACAAGGAAAACCTTACTGAACTCATGGCATCAATAGCTGAAAAAGGTTTTTTTCCCGCGGAACCACTCTTGGTTGAAGCTATAAACGGAAGTGATCAATATAAGGTAATAGAAGGCAATAGAAGGCTAACAGCAGTGAAAATATTGCTGAAACCATCACTTGCCAAAATTCGCAAAAATACCATTGACGAAATAATCAAAGAGGGGAAAGAAATCGCCTCTTTGACAAAAATCCCGGTTATAAAGTTTACGTCAAGCGAAGACATCCAGCTGTATTTAGGGTACCGTCATATAACTGGGGTGCAGCCTTGGGATTCGCTTGCGAAAGCCAGGTATTTAAAGAAGTTGAAACAAACCCTGTCAGACAATGGCACTGAATCGGTTTATCGTAGCCTGGCCAAAATTATTGGTAGCCGAGTAGATCATGTAAAATTGTTGCTGACTGGCTTGGACGTTTTTGAAAGAATTGAAGATGCCAATTTTTTTGGCATCAGTGGATTAGACGAAAAATCCATAAAATTTGGGGTGTTATATACGGCGATAAACAATACGAATATTGCCACATTTATTGGAATTGACTTAGACAGTGACAAGCCAATCGCAGCTGTCAAAACCGATGAATTGAAAGAGTTGACAACTTGGATGTTTGCTCGGAACAAAGCCGGGTTCACAAGGCTCGGAGAATCCAGGAACTTAAGATTGCTGAATAAGGTTGTGGATAACCCTCGCGCGTTAGAAGCATTTCGCAAGGAAAAATCTTTGAGTGACGCCGCATTGCTGACAGATGAGCCCGTTGAAATTTTTAGGACGAGTATTACTGAAGCTTTATCCAAAATTCAAACTGCTCGTGATTATATGCATTTAGTTGACGATGCAAATAGCATGCACGAAGATATATTACTGGAAATAAGGCAAATAAGCAAAGCCATTTCTAATTCCTTAAAGGCCAAGTTTTCTGAAAATGACGACGAAGATTAAACCTGGTTTTTTAACGAAAATTTCTTCTTTGCCCAAGCATGCCCCGAAAAAAGATACTCATTATTGGGCGGATTATCTTGAATTGCTTTGCTTATTTAACAAGGACAGCATTGTTTCTCAAAATGATTTTATCGATCGTTTAAATCCGAGAAAAGACCTTGAAGACAATCAAGATACGAAAAGGCCTGCCGCTGAGCAAAATGATGCCAACAATGTATTGGCTGAGGACGTATTTGCTTTAATAGCTTACCGCTTTGCAGCTTTCAAAGAGTATTATCCATTTAAAATTTCTGAAGACCAAAAGACGTTACACGCAAAAAAGAAATTATCAATCAAGCATAAAATTTATCTTTTTTTGCTTTTTAGCTCAAGCTTAGGGATATTTCAAGATTACACCTCGATTTTAACTAGCAGTTTTGAACATTTAAGTTTGGCAGTACTCAGGAAAATGCTTCCTCAAAATGCTAAAGCGGTAATATTTGGTAGCAGCAATATCGAAAGCGCCAAAGCAGAAAAAACAAAAAATGAGAAGTTCTGGAAAAAGCTTAACAAACTGGCTAATGATCTTAAAGAAAGGGTGATAATAGAGGAAAGCACAATTTCAGACCGTAATAGGGGCGACGGTGGTCTTGACTTATACAGTTGGTTTGAGCTTGGGGATGAAAACCGCCATTTCCCTATGATTTTTTGCCAGTGTGCTTGTACCCCAGATTGGGTTAACAAACAACACTCATCAAAATTTGATTCTTGGAATGAGTATCTCACATTTGCTACCTACCCGCTAAATATGATTTTTGTGCCGTATTCTTTCCGCAGGGCAAATGGGGAATGGCATGAACCCACGAAAATTGCGAAAAGTATCCTTATGGACAGGCAAAGGCTCTTATATTTGCTAGGTGGTGACGATAAAATTTTTGAAAGATTCAAATCATTTGAACTTATAAATCAAGTGATGGATTTTAAAGAAGCCATAGTATGAGGTATAACTAATGAGGATAATTTCACTTTTTTCTGGATGTGGGGGTATGGATTTAGGCTTTGAAAAGGCTAATTTTAAGGTCGTATGGGCCAATGATAATGCAGCTAGCGTATGGGATACCTATGCAGCAAACTTCCCAAATACGTATCTGGAGAAACGAAGTTTATCCCGCCTACCTTCGGAGGCTATCCCGTCTGATATTATCGGTGTTATTGGGGGGCCACCATGCCAGGCGTGGAGCAATGCTGGCAACGGAAAGGGCTTTGAAGATAAACGAGGGAAATTGTTTTTTGACTTCATCAGGGTTATAGATGATAAAAAGCCACTATTTTTTGTAGCCGAGAATGTAGAAGGATTGTTATCTAGGCGCAATAAGTTTGCTTTTGATAAAATAAAAAATCTTCTTGAAAATTGCGGCGACGGTTACGAACTAAGCATACAGGTCGTTGAC
>JBQCEA010000474.1:0-18638 GCA_051960695.1 Mucilaginibacter sp.
TCACATGGAAAAAAAAGAAGCTTTTAAATTCACCGGTGCCGATGCTGAATATTACGATAAATATCTCGGACCTGTACTGTTCGAGCCATATGCCAGGTACCTTACATCGCAGATAGATACCGCAAGCTTTACGTCTGTACTTGAAATTGCCTGCGGAACCGGCCGCGTAACCCGGCATTTGCGCAATACATTGCCTTCTTCGGTAAAACTTATTGCGACCGACATTAGTAATGACATGATGAATGTTGCTTTACGCGAGGTTGATAACCGGGGTATTGAATTCGGGATAGAGGACGCACAAAATCTCTCCTTTGCGGACAATTCATTTGATCTCGTTATCTGTCAGTTTGGAATGATGTTCCTGCCGGATAAAAATAAGGGGTTCAGCGAAGCCTTCCGTGTGCTTAAGCCTGGTGGCAAACTGATGTATTTTACCTGGGACGATACCATTAAGATGCCGTTGTTCAAACTCCTTATAAATGACCTTATAGCGCCTTGCTTTGCAGATGAAGATATTAGCCGTTTCTTTATACCATTTTCGCTTAATAATACGTTACAGCTACAAACGTTTATGACGGATGCCGGCTTTAAGAATGTTACTTCAAATAATGTGGCTTTGAAGTCAGGAGCAGCTGACGTAAAAAGTATAGTCATCGGGCTCTTCCGCAAACACATGCTGGGGAAAGAGGTGATGGCAAAAGACCCTTCCGCATTTGAATGGATAGCGCAGCAGTTTGAGGAAGGAATAGCAAAACAATTTGGAGCCATTTCACCTGTTTTTGATCTTAGTGCGTTTTTAACCATCGGAGAAAAGTAAATTTCAATAGTAATAGGACTTTACATGATCACATATCCGATTAATTTTTATTAATTCGCGATTTTTCAGGGCAGGTTATTTTAAACCTTTAGCCTGTTTACATCGTTTAATCGTTTTGAATACACACTGATAATGAACGCAATACACCCCAATTGCCAGGATGAGTAAGGTTACAGACAAATACCAACGTTTAAGGGAAGAAGATAGATATCTGACCCCGCTTTTTGATATAAAGGAGGTTTCTAAAAGAACGTATCAACTTGGCCTGGCTACTTTAGTTACCGGGGTGGCCCTTTCCATCTATACTGCGTCCATTGGTCTGTATGTATCGTCGTTTGTAAGTGCGTGCTTTTGTTTTGCTATACTCATGGTGATACTGTTAAAGTACCATGGGGATATCAGTAATCTTACCATTTTCATCGTTACCATAGTCAGCGCAATGCTGATCTCTACAGCAGCTATTGAGGGATTGCGGTCCAACCAATACCTGTATTTTTTTCCCTTAATGGTCTCGGTGCCCATCATTGTCGACCTAAAACAAACCAAATACAAGGAGTCGTTCATTTATATCGGTATCATTATCTTTTCCTTCATGGCCTGTATCCTGATAGGCCGGAATGTGACACCGCTTGAAGATTTTTCGTCTGTACAATTAGCTAAGTTGTCTTTTGTCAATTCAGTAATTGCTATTTCTTCTACTATTATTTTCGCAGTGGCTTATATCTTTTTCGAGAAAAAATATATTACCGAATTGATGAAGCAAAGCAATAAGGTAATAGAAGCGCGAACACAATTCCTGGCAACTATGGGCCATGAATTGCGGACACCTTTGAACGGTATAATCGGTGTGGTTAACCTATTGAAGAAAGGGGATGTATCGCCAGAGCAGGACGAGTATTTCCAGATATTGAAATACTGTTCAGACCACATGCTGCACCAAGTAAACAACATACTGGATTTTAATAAGATAGAGGCCGATAAGCTGGAAATACATCCGGTTGAAATGAACTTAAGACAATTGCTGATAAACGTTGCCATGCCATTTGCCGCGCTTTTACAGGAAAAAGGCCTGGAAATGAAGGTCGAGATCGATCCGCAGCTGGATGTGATGGTTATGGCGGATGATGTGCGGATGATACAGATATTCAACAACCTTTTCTCAAATGCTCAGAAATTCACCGACGAAGGTTACGTAAAGTTAAAAGCTACATGCACCGGAAAACGCAAACAGGGCATTAACGTGAGCTTTAGCGTTGAAGATACAGGCATGGGTATAGCAAAAGAAGATCAGAAAAGGATATTTGAAAGCTTTTGGCAGGTTTACCATGAAGATACCAAAAAATTTATAGGTACCGGCCTGGGCCTAACAATTTGCGTACGGTTGTTAAAAATGATGGATAGTAACCTTAATCTCGACAGCGAAATAGGTAAAGGAAGTACATTTAGTTTTGACTTGAAATTTGATTATGCAGAAAGCGCAAAAAAACAAGGCAGCCATTCTATAAAGGCGGATGCTAATCTTGCAGGTATAAGGATATTAATAGCCGAAGACAACAAGCTGAATATGATGGTGGCCAAAAAGATACTGGCAGGTTTTAAAGCCGAAACTACACCTGTTTACAATGGTGCCGAGGCATTGGACGAGCTGCAAAATGATACCGGTTATGATGTTATCCTGATGGACCTGGAAATGCCGGTTATGAACGGTTATGAAGCCATTGGTGAAATAAAAAGGCTTTATCCTGAAATCCCGGTTATTGCCTTTACTGCTTCGCTTGTTGATCAAAACATGCTGCGCGATCTGCTTGCAAGCGGCTTTGCGGATTGTATGCTTAAACCATTTCAACCACAACAATTATTATCTGATATCAGGAAGCACTTGGTAAAGCCATCAATACAGGCTAATTAGTCTTTCAGCTTCTTCAAAAACGGTTCATTTTCCAGGAAAAGCAAAAAATTGTCGGGGCTGGCAATGATCTTGTCATGCTCATTCAAACTGTGTATAAAAACCAGCCTGTTGTTTTTGAGCATCTGTGGCGTAACAGCGCTTTCTTCGGCTGTTTTATAAGCAATATGTGCAGTCTCCAGCAATTTCATCATGCCGCGGGTTTCCTCATCCGTTCCACCGTGGTCAGTGTAAATATCAATAAAGCGGTGTTTATTATCTGCTTTTATCCAGGCCATAAACTTTTCGGTTTCCGCATACAAGGCATCAAACAATATCGTTTCGTCAATAGGCATTTGCCCGTTTTGAATGATCCGCGCCATCACACGGTAAGCTCCGCTATGCCCGGCCAGTAAAATATGTTCCGCTTCGCAATTTTTTGATACTAAATGTTGCGATCTCAAGCCGTTCAGTACATCATTAACCAGGGCTTTAAATACCCCTGAATTTTCAAGCTTGCCACCATAACTATCAGGCGAATCCTTTGCTGTTTCGGCCAAAATCAGAACTGCATTTAGCCTGGAAGCCAAAAACTGACGGATAAGCTGATACTTTACAGCCGCGCTGTCTACGTTATTACGCCACCCATGAAACCAGAATATCAAATCCACTTTCTTTTTTGCGTCAAGGCCTTTAGGCGCTACGATCAACACCGTACTATCCTGGTAATGCTCCGCAGCGGAATAAAGCACTTTATCATAAACATGGCCGCTTGTTCTGCCCGTATCAGGGAAAGAGGTATGTGATGAATGGATATGAAAAACAACCACATTATGCAGGTCCTGCGCGGATACAGTATTGCACAAGATGAATGCAAATAACATACAAGCCCCAAGCTTTATCATAACAAGGATTTGGATGCTTAAATATACGAAATTAATGGACTGATTTTACTGCGGTCTTTCCTGTAGTATCTATTGGCATCTTCAAGCTATCCATCGGTATGGGTTGCTTACTTTTAAGCTGCTGCAAAGCATGGTTTGTTTTTTTCCAATCGTACAGTTTTTTGGGTGGGTCTACCGTGCTGTCTGCTTTGCTGAAGTATGAAAGGATATTTTGTTTTAGCGGTTGCGTTGTATTCGTAAACTTATCCTTATCCAGTTTAATTACCAGCTGGCTATAACTTTGATCGGCCAAGCCGTATTCGCCAAAAACTGTAGGCTTGCCTGTATCAAAATCCATATCGGGTAAGAAAAGCTTTTCGTTGGATTTAAGCTTCTGCAGAACAGCAGCATATCTTACAAGTGAAGTATCAAACGCCATGATGAATAGTTTTTCGGCCTTAGGTCCGGGCGGCTGAAATTTTAACGCACGCAATGGCCCAATTTTAGGAAGTATCCTGATAATAAAGGCTGTTACTCTGGTCCGCAGGTTTGGTTTTTCGCGTTCCCTGCCATATTTTGCATAATATTCCCGTTTATTCATTCTGTAATGAAATTTCCTGCTGGTCATCCCGGGGTTATTCTTGATGATCTCCTGCTTTTTTAATGCCCAGGCAGTACGGGTAAGGCCCGGCAAAAGGGTCCGAACAGCCCACCTAAAGGTTGAAATATTCAGATCAAGCTTTCCATTGAATACCGTATCCAGATTTTGCCCATAAGTGATCAAAAAAGCCCTTTCCAAAACAAGCTTGGACACATTAAAACCAATGAAATCATGATAAGCCTGGCTTGCATAATTGCCGCGTGCCAGTTGTAATACATCAAAACCAAACTCCATCCGGCTGTGGTATATCGGGTATTCCTCATAAGTAACTACAGGTCCGTATTTATTTTCCACTTTAGGATAAACTATAGGTTCGGCAATATTCGTCGCTAAAGAGTGCCCGTATTCGTCAGTAACATAGTGCGAGATAGCACCAAGGGCAAACGCATAATCATCTATATTTTGCGATTCCTTTACCAGGTTCATCATAAAATCGCCTGTACGCACATAATGTACCAGGTTAGTGAAATAGACGCTTCCGAAAGGGAAATAGCCCATATCAGGCATCAGGCTGCCACCGTAAGCATAAGAATGTGCCTCTTTCAATTGCGCTTCGGTTGCATTCGGGAATCTTTCTTTCAATAACGGAACAATGGTTTTTTTCCAGCTGGCATCAATTACAGCGAGGTGCGCATAAACTGAAAAAGCCTTGGAATAAAGGGGACAAAACAGTGTCAGAATAATGCTGATCGTTAAATACCTAAACAGGTTGTGCAGTTTCATGATAGTGTACTCACTTAAATATAAAAAACTTCAAAATTGTTTTACGATGTAAAAAGCCCAATATTCACTACTTTTAAACACCCGAAAAGCGTATTAAGCCAATGAAGTTAAAAACTATTTTAGTGCTTCCAATTATTGCTGTGTTGCTCACCTCATTTAAACCTGTTCTTCAATCAGGAGATTATGATAATTATCCGGTTTATTCCGGGAACGATCTCGGTGTTACCTGGTCGCCATCTAAAACCGTATTCAAAATATGGGCACCCACTGCCCAGGCTGTAAAATTGCGCCTGTATGCTGCCGGAGAAGGCGGCAAAGCCTTGCATACCATTTTGCTCAGTAAGGAACCACATGGCCTTTGGCAAACCGTTGTAAACAGAAACCTAAAGAATACCTACTATACCTTACAAGCTAACATTAGTGGTCGCTGGAAAATGGAACGGCCCGACATTTATGCAAAAGCTGTTGGTGTAAATGGCAGACGCGGTATGGTTGTCGACCTGAAATCTACCGATCCGGCCGGATGGGATAAAGACAAAAAACCGGCACAAAAGAATTTTACCGACATTATCATTTATGAATTGCACATCCGCGACTTATCGGTAGACCCAAATTCCGGCATTAAGCATAAAGGCAAATTTTTAGGCTTGGCCGAAACAGGCACCAGATCGCCAGAGGGAGAAATGACCGGAATCGACCATATCAAATCGCTCGGCGTTACGCATGTTCATTTGTTGCCATCGTTTGACTATAATTCGGTCGATGAAACCAAACCGGATGCCAAATACAACTGGGGTTATGATCCGCTGAACTATAACGTTCCGGAAGGAAGCTATTCAACCAATCCTTACGACGGTAACGTACGGATAAAGGAATTTAAGAAAATGGTAGAAACGCTCCATGCGAATGGCCTGCGCGTAATATTGGATGTGGTATACAACCACACGGCGGATACTTCTTCAAATTTTAACCAGTTTGTGCCCGGATACTTTTACAGGCATACTGATAAGGGCGCTTACTCAAATGCTACCGGATGCGGTAATGAAACAGCGTCTGAAAGGCCCATGATGCGTAAATATATGATCGCCTCGGTTGTTTATTGGGCAAAGGAATATCACCTGGATGGTTTCCGTTTCGACCTGATGGGTGTTCACGATATTGAAACGATGAATGATATTAGCGCGGCGCTGCATAAAATAAATCCGACGATATTTATCTATGGTGAAGGCTGGGCCGCCGGCAATTCGTCCCTCCCCGAAGACCTGAGGGCTGTTAAAAAGAATGCTTATAAACTTGATAAAATAGCTGTTTTTAGTGATGATATGCGCGACGGTATTAAAGGTGGCTGGAGTGATATAAAGTCAAAAGGCTTTGTGAGTGGTGCACCGCGCAATGCTGAAAGTGTAAAGTTTGGTATTGTGGGATCTGTTCAGCATCCCGGAGTAGACTATACCAAAGTAAATTATTCCAAAGCTGCCTGGGCGGCACAGCCATATCAGACTATCAACTATGTATCCTGCCATGATGATAACACGCTATGGGATCGCCTGAAAATATCTAACCCCGACGCTTCAGAGGCTGACCTGATCAAAATGGATAAACTGAGCAATGCTATTGTGCTTGCTTCGCAGGGAGTAGCTTTTTTGCATGCAGGAGCCGAAATGCTGCGTACCAAACAGGGCGTAGCTAATTCTTTTGAAAGCCCGGATTCTATCAATGAGCTCGACTGGAGCCGTAAGACCAAATACAAACCGGTGTTTGATTACTACCAGGGACTGGTTGCTTTGCGCAAACATCACCCTGCATTCAGGATGCCATCAGCACAAATGATACGTGAGTATTTGAAGTTTACCGATACGAATGATCCAAACATTGTTGCCTACCGGATCAGTGGTAATGCTAATGGCGATAAATGGAAAAATATTTTGGTGATCTTTAATGGTAACACATCTGATAAAAGCATTGAAATACCCTCCGGCAATTGGAAACTTGCTGTTGACGGAAATAATATTAATGAAAAAGGTATACGGAATATTAAACAGGGCGATATGCCTTTATCGGCAACAAGCGCTTATGTTTTATATGAGCCATAAGTGAATTGATTTTAAATTAGTTATAGCTCCCTATCGGACTTTTGTTACATTTGGAAATATTGTTTAACGGCGCAGATGGATAATATTAATATTAAAATATTAGCTAAAAGACTTAATATTTCTACCTCAACTATATCGCGGGCTTTTAACGGAAGTACCGATATTAATAAAGATACCAAGGAAAGGATACTGGCTTACGCAAAGGAACATAACTTTTTGCCTAACCATTATGCCAGTAACCTTCGCGATAAAAAAAGCAAAACGCTGGCTGTAATAGTGCCTGAAATAGCCAACGATTTCTTTGCCCAGGCCATTAACGGTATTGAAGAAGTAGCCCGCAAAAAAGGGTTTTATATTCTGCTTTACCGCACCGATGATGTTTTCGAAAAGGAAGTGTCTTTTGTTAATTATCTGAATAATGGCAAGGCTGATGGGATAATTATGTCGGTATCAGGTGAGGGAAATGATCACAATTACCTGAAGGCACTCGCTAAAAAGAATATACCAGTTGTTTTCTTTGACCGTGTATATGAAGATATTGAAGTATCAAAAGTAATCACCAACGACTATGACGCCAGTTTTGAGGCTACCGAACACCTGATACAGACGGGGTGCAAAAGAATAGCTTACCTGGTGGTAAATAAAAGCATATCAATCGGTAAAGTGCGTATGCAGGGATATGTTGATGCTTTGAATAAACATGGGATAGGGTTTAATGACGACCTGGTAATAGATTGCAGCCAGGATGAAAAGATCAATTATTCCATTATCAAGCATGTATTGGAAGAGCTTAAGCCTGATGGTATATTCAGTTCGGTTGAACGTTTGGCATTCGCTACATACTATGTTTGCAATGACATGCATATATCCATTCCGGAAGATCTGAAGGTTGTTAGCTTTTCGAGCCTGCAAATTGCCCCTTTACTTTGCCCGGCGCTCTCAACCATCACACAGCCTGCTTATGAAATGGGAATAAAAGCCGCCACGTTAATGTTCGATGCCCTTGAAAAGAAAAATCAGCCGATGCCCAAAAAAGATATTGTGTTAAAATCCAGGCTGTTTATCCGCAAATCATCTATGGTTTGATAGCCGGTGTGCAAACTGGATCGTTGTAAGGTTAGTTGTTTATCTTCTGGTTATGATAGTGAGTCGTACTGAGCAAGATCCGCTGCAAATACTTGCATCTGCAAAAAATATTCTGCTGGTTGACTGGCCCGAACAAGGCATTCCACGGGCATTGATCAACGCAGGATTTAATGTTTATTGCTACAGTCCAAACAGTTATACTCAAGCCGGCCTGTTTGCAGAACCGCCCCAAGGTGTAAGTGCCAACAACATTATACAGCCCCATAGAGACGAAAAGTATAACCTTGTTTTTCAAAAACTAATCGGTAATCCGGGTCATATTGATATCGTTAACATTTATCGTCCTGAAGCTGAGATAGAAGGCATCATCCAAAACCATGCTTTACCGCTGGGAGCAGGTGTGATTTGGCTTCATCCGCCGGTGACATCTCCACGCACAAGTGAATTTGCTGAGAAATATGGCCTTACTGTTGTTGAGGGGGAAAATATAGCTGCAGTAGCCAGGTTATTTCAAGGAAGATAGCTGAAGGCTATTGACAACCTTCAACTATCATTTTTTACAGAGCAATTAAATATGAATAAATAGTTCTTCTTCAGGCCTGCGAACCTTTACCAGCTTGCTGTATGGATCATCCCCGGCCCTGAAGCCGATACATGCAATTACCGAAGTGGTAAGTCCTTTCTCCTTTAAACCGAGTATCTCATCAAATTTGGCAGCGTTAAAGCCTTCCATCGGGCAGGCATCAATGCCCAACTCAGCAGCAGCAGTTAATAATACCCCTAAAGCTATATATGTTTGTTTATGCGACCATGCCAACTTTTGTTCCTCTGTAAGACCGCCAATATAATTTACGATCATCCGCTCAAAACCTTCCAGGTTTTCGCGCTCAACCTGTCGTGTCTTAGCAACCAGGTCTATATAACCTTTCGCATAAGCATCATCAACATTTGTTTCTGAAGCGAAAATAACCACATGTGAAGCATCCGTTATCTGCGCTTGATTATTGGCAGCTTCACGCAGTTTTTCGCGGGTTGCTGCATCTTCTACCACAATAACTTTGTATGCCTGCAAACCTGCAGATGATGGTGAAAGCTGAACGGCTTTTAAAAGCTCATCCAACTGTTTATCGCTTAGTTTCTTGGTGTTGTCGAATTTTTTGGTGGCATATCGCCAGTTCAATTTATCTACGAGTGACATAATTTTAAATATTTGAACACAAAAATACATGTTCAAACATTTAATTTGGTCATAGTAGGGTAATACCTACATTAGCCCTTTTTCATGCATTTCCTTAATGCGCTGCTTTTCTAATTTGCGTAGGGCGCGCTTTTCCTGGCGTATCTGTTTTTTGGTTTTTCCTACCGTATCTATGTCGGGCTCGATAGGTTTTTGGGTGGTGGTATCTTTCTTCCCGAACAGCCGCTGAAAAAATCCCGGTTTTTTAGCAGGCTGCGGAGGCAATGCTTTTTGATGTAAAGGCGGCGTGTAATCGTCATCATCCTCTTCTGCCGATTTTTGCATTACACTGTCAGCTACAGAGGTTGAAACCGGCGCAACTTCACGCCGAAGGCTTTCTTTTAACCTTACCGTTGCATATCCATAACCACTGCTATCGGACTGTGCCCAACCATGGGTTACCATCAGGCGGCCGATCAATTTAAAGTAATTAAGCAGACTTGGCCGTAAAGTACCATCTGGCTCAAATGAATATAAACCCGTTTTAGGGTGAGGAAGCAAACTTGCAAGGAAAATGCCCTCGCCCTGCGTAAGTTCTGACGGCGACTTTCCAAAATAATAGCGTGAAGCCTCACCTATACCATATACATTATACCCCCATTCCACAATGTTGAAATAAACCTCCAGCATGCGGTCTTTGGTCATAATGTTATCATTCTCGATCAGCCATACGATCAATATTTCTTCAATCTTACGGGACAGTGTTTTTCCCCTATCCAAAAAAGCATTCTTTACCAGCTGCATGGATATAGTGCTGCCGCCGCGTTTAAATTTATGCTGCTTAAAATCCGTTGCAAGGGACCGACGAAACGACTCAACAACAAAACCATGATTGGTATAAAATGACGGGTCTTCTGATGTCATTACCGCATACTTCAAGTTTGGAGATATCTGGCTCAATGGTGTAAAATCTGGGTTTTGAGGGCCTATAATACGTGAAGGCATCGGTTTGCCTTTTTCATAGGGCGTATAAACAAACACTGAATTGAGCTTTCCCAGGTTAGATTTTCCGTATTTGGTAATATGGAAATCCTGCTTATCCAAAGCCGATTCAAACTGTACTTGGTCGGGGTTTGAGGTATCCAGGAACAAATGCATGTGATATTTCAACTTACCTACGGTTTGTATCCCTTCAAGTGAATCAAACATGCCGTTCGGAAAAGAATCAAACACGTCCTGCGCATTCAGCCATGGCGTGTTGATCTTTACTGTATACATTTTAACCGGGTTAAGCTGGTATTTGAGGTATGGTTTAATAGTGATCTTTCTCAGGTGGATCAAAGAAGAACTATCCAGTGAAATATAATTTTTGCCTACAAACATATTGGCATCAATTGAAGTGTAAGGCACCACTATGTCACTTGATGATAATGCTGCATGATTGATCAGCAGGTTACGTACCGACCAGAAGCCGTATATTTTGGTTATACCACCACTGTTCTCCACTTTCTGCAACCGGGTTGTTATCGTATCAAAATTAACCTTAAGGTGAAATCGTTTTTCAACTATTGGCAGCTCTACCTTTTTCCCATCTGCATATAGGTGCACATCAATATCCTTATCAGAAGGGTGCATCCTGCCGGCAAAGTGCCATGTAGAAGTACCGTCATCAACCTTAATTGTCGACATCAGCTCACCATTCTTTATCTGCGCAGTTGGCGTGAACAGTTTAACACTGGCGCTATCATCCTTGAACGTTACCAGGAAGTTTTTTACATTCAGGTTATCCGGTATTTTATATAAAACCTGGTTTATGAGTTTGTAGGCAACTTCCGAAAGATCGACTTTCTCCTTTTTCTCAGTAGTATCCTTTTTCTTCCTGAAAATGAAATCAAAGTTTTTTACATGGTTGACGATGGTCAGGTTCAGATGGCCGTCATCCATGACAACGTCAGATAATTTCACGTCGCCAAATGCAAGCGGCATCAGTTTAACGCTAACATCAAATTTTTTAATAGTGAGCAGGCTGTCCCGGTTTTCAGGGACAACAGTTATGTCGGAAAGTGAAACCGTGGTAAGTCCGGAAAAATGTGCAGAACCTATTTTTACGTCTAAATTATAATCCTTTTTGGCTTTTGCCGTAGCTTTGGCAATGGTTTTTTGTAGGAAAGCTTGTCGTTTGGTGTACGCTATATAGCCGCCGATAAGTGCCAGTATAACAAGTAGAATAACAATAATGCCCGCAACGCGGATGTATTTGGGAATAGGGCGCTTCATCAGGTATTTTATTCCAAAACTATAATATTATTTAACGGCTACAAACGATTTGTGCTTCAAATTATTTCCTAACAAAAGCAAATTGCTCCTGTTTTAATAGTTTTGCTAAATATAATAATGACTATAACCCGCGAACAAGTTCTGCACGCCTTAGGCCATGTTGAAGAACCGGATCTTAAAAAAGATCTGGTTACCCTGAATATGATACAGGATATCCAGATAGAAGATAATAAGCTTAGCTTCTCTGTTATCCTTACTACACCCGCATGCCCGCTAAAATCACTGATAGAAAATGCATGCCGCAATGCTATCAGCCATTTCATCAATAAAGATATAGAGGTGCATGTTAATATGACCTCGCGCGTTACCACGCAAAAGAATACCGGCGTACCCGGCGTTAAAAATATCATCGCTGTTGCATCAGGTAAGGGAGGCGTTGGGAAATCAACTGTTGCCGTTAACCTGGCATTAGGACTTGCACAGTCGGGAGCGAAAGTAGGCTTGATAGATGCCGATATTTACGGTCCATCACTACCGATTATGTTCGGACTGGAAGGTGCGCGGCCAAAAGCGAGCCAGGCAGATGGCAAAACCAAGATAGAGCCGATAGAAAAATATGGCATCAAGCTTTTATCTATCGGATTTTTTACAGACCCCAACCAGCCGGTGCCATGGCGCGGGCCAATGGTATCAACTGCGGTGAAGCAACTTTTTAATGATGCCGATTGGGGCGAATTGGATTACCTTGTGGTCGATTTGCCACCGGGCACAGGCGATATTCATATAACCGTTTCTCAAACTTTCCCGGTAACCGGTGCGGTTATTGTAACAACTCCGCAAAACGTAGCATTGGCCGATGCCAAAAAGGGAATAGGCATGTTTATGATGAATGCCATCAACGTTCCGCTGCTGGGAATAGTTGAAAATATGTCATACTTTACACCTGTAGAATTACCGGATAACCGCTATTACATTTTCGGTCAGGGAGGCGGGCAAAAATTAGCCAGCCAACTGGACGTGCCATTTTTAGGTGAGATACCATTGGTAAAAAGCATCAGTGAATCAGGTGATGCAGGGAAACCTGTTATTCTGGATCATGAGAACCCAATGAGCAAGGCATTTACAGATATGGCACAAAGGGTGGCACAGCAGGTAGCCATTTGCAATGCCGAGGCAAATAATAAGAATTTGGTAAATAATTAGTAATTTTACTTTCTAAATTAGTAGAAATGAGTTTATTAAAAGAGGTGGAGGAAGCTCTGAATACGATACGCCCGTATTTGGAAACTGACGGCGGGAATGTTTCTGTTGAGGAGATCACCCCTGATAAAGTGGTGAAGTTAAAATTGCTCGGCGCATGCGGCTCATGCCCGATGAGTATCATGACACTGAAGGCGGGTATTGAAGAGGCCATAAAGAAAGCCGTTCCGGAGATCAAAGCCGTAGAGGCCATCAATCTGACAGACATTGACGATCCGAATGCTGTTCTTCCGGAGAATCTTCGCTAATGTTAAGTAATGTTAAATTGCAATAATTTTAGTTGTGATCAGTTATTTTTGTCGTATAATTTTTGAAACCAATTTTTAACAGGCCGGTATAAGTAGTACAAGGCTTTTACAATATGAAATACCTTATCGGCATATTATTCTTGTCTATAGCGGCAGGTGCTTTTGCACAGCAGCAGGAGAAGCCGTTGGTACAATTCTCGGGTGTTGTTCACAATGCCGACAGTGTTAAGGCCATCGTACCTTATGTGAGTATCACCAATAAATCATTCCATAACCAGGTTAACATTGCCAACTACGAAGGCTATTTTTCATTTGTAGCCCACGAACAGGATACACTCGTATTTACAAGCGTTGGTTTCGCGCCAACTGAGGTTGTGATCCCCGCAAATGTTAACGATAAAAGCTATACAGTACAGGTAAACCTTAAGCCACAGGCTATACACCTTCCAGCTTTCAGGGTGTTTCCATGGGCTACAACTGACGAATTCAAAAAAGATTTCCTGACGATGAAGATCGCTGACGATGATCTTGAAACGGCCAGGAAAAATATCGAACACATCTCTGTTCCGAACATGGTAAATACGCTGCCGCGCGATGGCCAGGAGATCTCATCAGCCTGGGCACAGAACGAGAATGTGAACATCATGAACCAGCATTCGCTTATTCCCAACCCTCTGTTAAATCCTATAGCGTGGGGAACGCTCATCAACCAGATTGCAGCCGGGGATAAAAGCCGTTCATCCAGCGGTAGCGGTGACTGATCACCGCCGGGAACATTATGCAGCCTCTACATTTGCCTCTGCAATGGTAACAGCCTTCTGACTTTTTAATCTTTGTTTGCGCAGATAGCGGAAATGCAGCAACCCTATCAATAAGGCAATTGCACCCTCAGCCAGCAACGTGTCAGGCGTACCTATCCATTTGGACACAGAACCGATAAGCAGGCCGCCAAGCGGTTGCATACCGAAAACAGACATAGCATAAAAGCTGATCACACGGCCACGCATGTGCGGCTCAACCGTAGTTTGTATTAATGTATTGCTCACCGTCATTTGCGACATCATGCCGAAGCCGGTTACCGTTGCAAATACCAACGCAAGCGGATAATTGCCCTCGTGCGAAAAGAACATCAGGCCACCGCCAAACACAAGCGTATTTACGGCCAATATCTTTTTAAGATCTGTACCGGGTTTTAGCGACGCCAGGAAGATAGCTCCAGCAAACGCACCCAGTCCGATCACGCTATCCAGGATACCAAAAGTAGATGCTGTGCCTTTAAAAATGTCCTTAGCATACACTGGTAATAAGGTACTGTATGGCATTACGAACAAGCTGACAATACCCAGCATAATAATAACAAATGCAATGGATGGTGTCTTTTTAAGATATATTAATCCCTCCTGCAATTCTGCAAATGCATTTTTACCGTGTTTTATATCATCAAACTTGGGCAGGCGCATTAGTAATAGTGAACCTATTACCGCCAGGAAGCTGAGCGCATTTAGTAAGAAACAAACGCCATCACCTAAATTTTCCAAAACAAAACCCGCTATAGCAGGGCCGATAAGCCTCGAGAGATTAACCATCGATGAATTAAGCGCCAGAGCATTGGCCAGGTCTTTTTTATCGTCGATCATTTCATAAACCAGTGCCTGTCGCGCCGGTACGTCAAATGCATTGATAATACCCAGTACAACACTTAGCGTCAAAATTTCCCATACAGCATAGTGTCCCATCAGAATGAGTATAGCCAGTATGGTCGCTTGCACCATTGATGCAGCCTGCGTAGTTAAAAGCACCCTGAAACGATTATACCTATCGGATACTACGCCGCCGATCAGCGAAAATAAAAATGAAGGGAACTGGCTTGCAAAAAGCGTCAGTCCGAGCATAAAGGTTGAATGTGTTAAAGAATAGATCACCCAGCTCACTGCCGTTTTTTGCATCCAGGTACCAATAAGCGATACGGATTGCCCTGAAAAATATAACCTGTAATTGCGGCTCTTAAATGCGCTGAATGTTGTTATCTGCATATTCTGTCTTTCACACCTGGTAGCGCACGGCTACCTTTTTTATTCAAAGTCTACCAATTTTGTTAAAGGCGCTATCGCTTTATTTAACAATTCAATCTCTTCTTTTGTGCAGGTTTGGTTTATCGCTTTTTCAAGCCATTGATCGCGCTCGGCCCGCACCTGCAACAATGTTTTTTCTCCGGATTCAGTCAGCGAGATGAACACCTTTCGCTTATCCGCATCTGATACTGTTCGGCTGATATAGCCCAGCTCAAATAAGTGATTTAATATTTGTGACATGGATTGATTGGTGATCTTTTCCATTGATGCTAATTCACTTGGCAGCAACGCCTTATGCTGCATCAATAAACCCATGCTCGAGCGTTCGGTAAGTGACAACTGCTGAGCTGTAGCGGATTCCTTTCGCAGTTTTTTAATTAACCGCGCAGTCACGGTGCGCAGTTCTGTCGCTAATTGTATGTTCGTGTTATCGGCCATATAAATTAGTTAGTTAAACTAATAAGGTTACCTTACAAATATAGATCCAATCGTTCGGTTTTGTCATTAATTAATTATCATTTAAATGTTATAATTTTGGTTGGGCCCTTTTCGTTTGCATTAAGTTCCCGGTTATTTGCCCAAGTAATATGCGGTCGTCAGAAAATTATGAGTTGTTAATTGGCAAGATCGATACTTTCATCCGCAAGTATTATTTCAATAATTTATTGCGGGGATTAATCTTCTTAGGGGCAGGTTTATTCTCGGCCTATGTGGTTATTACACTGAGCGAATACTTCGGAAACTTCAATACAACCTTTCGTACTTTTCTTTTCTACTTCTTTATATTTTTAAATCTTGGTCTTACGGTCTGGCTTGTTATTCCTTCTTTATTGGCCTGGCTTAAATTGGGCAAGATCATTACGCATGACCAGGCAGCCGAAATTATCGGTAAGCATTTTGGCGACGTAAGCGACAAATTGCTCAATACACTTCAGCTAAAAAAGCTCGCCGATGCAGATCAAGATCATAGGGAGCTCATTGAAGCAAGTATCAATCAAAAGATCGATGCGTTAAAACCTGTAAGCTTTCCCTCAGCTGTGAATATCCGCGAGAATAACAAATACCTTAAATGGATATTGATCCCAGCAGCGGTTATCTGCATCATTGCTTTGGCGGCCCCGTCTGTTCTTACAGAAAGCACCAAAAGGCTGATCAGGCATAATGAATACTTTGCCCCCATCGCGCCATTTAAATTTATCCTGCTTAACAAATCGCTTTCAGCTGTACAGGGCGAGGATATGAAGGTAGAACTCAAGCTGGAAGGCGACAGGTTTCCGGCTGATGTGTATATTGAAACCGGCAGCAATACTTTTAAACTGAATAAAGAAAATATTAGCCATTTTCAGTATCCGTTTAGTAACCTCCAACAAAACATCATTTTCCGTTTCACCGGGAATGGTTTTTCGTCTCAAGCATATGAGATCAAGGTCAATCTCAAGCCATCACTATTACACTTCGATGTCGCTTTAAATTATCCGGCCTATCTGCATAAAAAAAATGAGACCATTTCAAACGCCGGCGATTTGACGGTTCCAACCGGAACAACCATCAAATGGGAATTACATACAGAAAATGCAGACAATGTATTCTTCGGTATAAACAATAACCAATACATTGCTACGCTCATCGGAAATGGCACTTTTCAGCATAGCGAAAGGATATTGAAAAGCTCAGTTTACAAACTGGAGCCCGTCAGTAAATCTGTTAGCCGCGGTGACTCCGCTTCATATCGTATCAATGTCATCCCTGACGAATTACCCTCTATTACGGTCAATGAAAAGAATGATTCAATCAGCACGAAGGCTATTTACTTTAATGGTAAGATTCAGGACGATCATGGTTTTTCTTCGCTTACTTTCAATTATAAAATTGGCGGGCCGGATAGCAAAAATAACATCCATACGATAACCAAGCCGGTAAAAGCTGATCTGAGCAAAACACAGGCTGATTTTTTTTATTATTGGAATTTAAAAGAAATCGGTACCAAGCCCGGCGATCAGATCACTTATTACTTCGAAGTTGCCGACAATGACGGAGTGAATGGCCCTAAAAAAGTCAGGTCGACGGAGCGGACATTGAATATTCCGGATCAAAAACAACTGAATGAACAATTGGAGAAAGGCTCGCAGGTGGTTAAGCAAAAAATGGAAGATGCTATTAAGCTTGCCGGCCAAATAGAACATGACTCGCAAAAGCTAAATCAAATGCTGTTGAATAAGAACTCGCTGACATTCGATGAGAAAAAGCAAATTGATGAGCTGCTGCAAAAGAAACATGAACTTGATGACCTGGTAAAAGACATCCAGGCTGAAAACAAGAAAAATCTATACAATCGCCAGGAAAATGAAAAGCAAAACCAGGAATTAGTTGAAAAGCAGAAACAGATAGAGAACCTGTTCAATAACGTGCTTGACCAGAAAACGCGTGACCTGTTACAGAAGTTGCAAGAGTTGATGAACCAGGAGCAAAAAGATGCCACAAGGGACGAGCTCTCTAAAATGCAGCTGGATAACAAGTCGTTGAAAAAGGAGCTCGACCGTATACTCGAACTGTACAAAAAACTGGAGTTTGACCAGAAATTAGATCAGAATATCAACCAGTTAAACCAGCTGGCAAATAAGCAGCAAAAATTATCAGAACAAACTAAACAGCTTGGTGTTAACCAGCAAGACTTACAACAACAGCAGCAAGAATTACAGCAGGATTTTCAGGATATCAAAAAATCATTAGGTGACCTTCAAAAGCAGGATGAGGCCGCTGAACAAAAGAACAATTTTGAAAATCCAAAAGCCGACGAGCAGACCATAGAAGAGCAGATGAACAAAAGCTCGGAAAGCTTACAGAAAAACGACCGGCACAAGGCGTCGCAAGCACAGCAGCAGGCGGCTAAGCAAATGCAGCAGATGGCCGGTAAAATGCAGCAAAAAAATGAGGAGGAGGAAGATTCACAAAATAATGTTGATGCCCAGCAATTACGCGAATTGCTGAAAAATCTGATAAACAGTTCGTTCGACCAGGAGAAAGTAATGGAAACATTAAAAAATACTAATCCTTCTGACCCAAATTATGTTATATTAGCACAGAAACAAAAAGACATAAAAGACAACCTGAAAACAGCCGAGGATAGCCTGTATTCGTTAAGCAGGAGGGTTCCTCAGATACAATCAACTGTTAACCAGGAAATCTCAAGTATAAATTCGCATATTGACCAGGCACTGGATAATTTGGGCGACCGCCACACAGCAGAAGCCAACCGGAACCAGCAATATGCCATGACATCGATGAACAACCTGGCCCTAATGCTGAGTGAGGCATTGGAGCAATTGCAAAATTCGATGAAACGTGGGCAGAGCGGTCGGGGTAAATCAAAGCAACCCTCGCTGGCCCAACTAAACAAAATGCAGCAGCGACTGAACCAAAACATGCAGCAAATGCGTGAACAGTTGCAAAAGCAG
>JBQCEA010000475.1:0-6583 GCA_051960695.1 Mucilaginibacter sp.
TAAAGACAAATAAACCGGGTGATCGTACGAACCAAGCTTTGAAGTAAAAACACCCCCGTAACCGGCATAAACCCAACCGTTTTGCTGATAGATCGGCGCCACATTCAGATCGCGCCGGTGTAGGTTGATCGTATCGACATACGAGGCGATGCTGGTTATGGTGTTATTACTGAACCTGAAACTTCTTACGGCACTTGTATAGGTGCCACTTCTGGCAAAATCATAAGTACCTGTATATTTTTGCCCAAACATCAGGTAAAAAATGCCGTTCTGTTTTATCAATTCGCCGCCGGTAACCGCAAAAAGCGGCGATGTGGCCCTTCCGATAATAGCATTAGCAGGGTTGCCCTTGGCTACTACCAATTTTATCATGGTCGATACTCTAATAGCTACAATCCTATTGAAAGTGTAATTGCTTTGTAAGCTTGTAGTATCGTTAACACCAAAACCACCCGCCATGTATAGGGTATCACCATCCTGTTTAAACTCCATATTGGACGACGAGAACTGGAAAAGGTCGGGATCTTTGGTGTTGAGGGCCAACGCCCTGTAAGTATAATTGGACAGGTTGATCACGAAGATGGAATCGTTGGCTTTCCGCACTTTAAATGTGGTATCATCATTGGTCAGGCCGTGGAAACCTTCTGTTCTGCCACCTATCAGTAACAAATAATTACCCGATGTTGCCCAGGCAAAAGATTGCAGGCCGGGCAAATATTTATTAGTTTTTATTTGCACTACGCTTATGGTAAAGCCCGGCGGCGTGCTTACAGGCATGTACGATGTGATGACTAAAATAAGCGCCAGGCTTGCGGCAAAAGACAGAACGATCTTTTTCATGGCTTATGGGTTTTGAAAGGTTTCGTACCAGGCTTTTAATAATTGGTATTGAGAATTACTCAATTCCCTCGAGCGTGGCATGTACAGAATGTTGTTCCATAGCTTAGGGTCGGTGCGTTGCATTACCAGTCCTGCTATATATGGGTTATCCCAGGTAGCTTTATTGAAAGGATGTACCAGCGCCATTGCCGGATACACAATATCATACAGCTTAAATACCTCTTCATAGACAACATCGTAAGTAGGAGGCGTGTATTGAGGATTGCTTTTATCGATATAAATGCTATAATCTTTACGCGGATGAACGCGCAGGCAAACAAAGGCGCCGGTGTCCATAACCGTATAATTAGCCGGCGCAAAAATGGGTATCTGGTTATTTGGGTATTGGTTCCAGTAAACAAAGTAATAAACGGCGTTATTATTCAGCTCCATTTTATCGTCGCACAATACCGCTATTGAATTGTCGGCCATTGATACCCAGGTCACATTGTCAGGAAGGCCAATAGGGTCATTACCGGATGCAGGCACAATATATTCGGCAATGCCCACTTGAATTGGCGTGGTAACGGGCTTGCCTTTTTGCCATATTCGTAGCCTGCAGGGCTCTCTTTTTTCGCTGTATGATTGATATCCGTTACCGGCTATGTCGCCCTGTTCGCCATATAATCCTTTTTGATCGGAACTCATCATATATTCCGATTCCTGCAAAAGCAGCCGGTCAACCCGGCCTTCTAAATAAACCTGTATCAGGTTGTTTTCAATGTTGCTAATAAGTGTTGGGTCGTTCAGGACAAAATCAAATATGCACCCCGTTGTAAAAACCTGTGCCCTGGAATTGACCGCCGGGTCGACAATAATTTTAGCAAACTGGCCCACCTGGTTTTGATACCGGAACAGCAGGTTACCAATAGTTGGCGTCTCGAACACTGTGCCGGGCCCCTGCTGCAACGGAACTCCGACATGCACATTCGGCGGCTGGGTGATCTCCTCGGGCCAGGTGTTTCCCATATCGACAGAAAAGATGGCCTGCCCGTTGCCGAGATCATTCAGATAGGATATAGCCGGGGTAAGGCCGACCGGTATTTCAGGCCCGTTCTGGTTGGGCGGTTTCATATACCTGTTGGTGAAAACATTATTTGAATTTCCCGCGGAGATAAGGTTGCGGCCCATTATGCCAGTGCGCATATCGCCTGCGTACCAGGGCGTAATACTGCCTACCGTAGTACTTAAGGCGGGGTTTTGTGCCATGCCATTTTGCTGGTAGAAAAGCGGGTTGTACCGGTTTTCAAAGACCTCGAGAATGGTGAATGTTACAAAAACGCCTTGTAATGGCCGTGGATCTATTTTATTGGCATTGAAAAATTTGACAAGATATGAGCGTTCTGCATCAGGTATTTCAGATAGCGGAACTGACGAACAAAACCTGCCCGACCCAGCCATTGGCGGGAACCAGTTAACTACCCGCCATGCGCTGTAAATGAGCGCCGAGAACCGGAACGGCGTACCTGAAAGATAAACGGTTGATGGATCGTTGGAATCGTACAAATTTACCTGTGAGCAAAAAACATTGGCGTAGATGGACTGATTAGAAATAGTTTCTACCATAGTCGCGGATGTCCGGCCATTACCCGGTTCGGTATCCAGGTCGAAGCTTGCATTAAGCAGCGGAATAATTTCAGGCGGTATATTAGGACTGGCTTTGGTATAGGTGTTTACGGCCCCATTGCTAAAGGTTTGTACGCTTGTTACCGTAGTATTCAGGATGCTGACGCCCATATCGCCGAACATATTCCAGTAACCGGGGCAATTGCCTATAATGGGAAGCAACCCCATGCCTTGCCGCGAGTATGCCTGCAAATTGTTAGCTGCCTGGTAAAATTGGATATACTCATAATCCGGGGCTTCCGGGGTTTGGCAAACCGGCGTCATGCACCACTGTCTTAATATTTCTATGGTGTTTATCGGTGTAATTTCTATGTAGATAAATGTGCCATCGCCGTAGTTATTTTCATTATCTGTGTATGTAGGCGGTTTAATAGGCGGCGGATTAGGATTTTTAGTGGGATCAAAAAGATCATTATAAACCTGTAAGGGCAAATACAAACGGGGCGGCAGGAACGCTTTTGACTTCTTGGTATCATAAAATGCCAGGGGGAAGAAATAGCAATTGTTCTGTGTGGGTACATTGACATTTATGTTACCAGAAAAATGGATCCTCGGAAAATCAAATAAGCTCATGATCTATATTTTTAATATTTATTTAGAGACTTAAAGAATCCGGCAGATATAGACACCGGCTATAATATTTTACCCTCTACATAGTACATATCTATTACCCCTTTATTTTTGGCATTAACCTTGCCCCTGTAGGTACAGTTAAACCTGTCTTTTACTAACTGGTAAGTGCTCTCAGAAATATTCACCTTGCCGGCCTCGCCGGAACTTTCCATCCGGCTGGCTATGTTTACTGTATCGCCCCAAATGTCATAGGCAAATTTTTTGATGCCTACTATTCCGGCTATAACCGGACCTGTATGTATTCCAATGCGTAATTGTATTGCCCTGGTTCCCTCGTAGCCCTTGCTGGTTGCAAGGCCAGCAACAAACTTTTGTATTTCAAGGGCAGCGTCAACTATCCGCTCAACATGATCTTCATCGGGTATTGGTACACCCCCGGCAGCCATATAGGCATCACCTATGGTTTTTATTTTTTCGAGGCCGTTTGCTGCTATGATCCGGTCGAACTCAGAAAAACATTCATTCAGCTCGGTTATTAATTCCTGCGGACTTACTATCTCAGAAAGCTGGCTGAAATCTTTTATGTCAGCAAACATTACAGTCGCTTCCTTGATCAATTTAGGATGGCATTTGCCGGTTTCTTTTAGTTCTGTAGCTACCTCTTCAGGTAAAATGTTAAGCAGCAGCTCGTTACTTATTTGTGTTTGCCTTACAGCTTCATTTTTTTGTTCTATCACTTCAATGGTACGTTCTTTTACTTTTTGCTCTAATTCAAGGTTAGCTTTGGTTTGGATGAGCTCATTCTCTTTCAGCTGATGAATGATCTCTTTTTGTTTGTTTCGGTTCTCGGCCTGCAGCCAGTTAATGCGATCCGCCAGCGAGAAAGAAAGCAGCAGCACTTCGGTCATGTGCCCGATGAAAATGCAATGCGTGGTGAAGAAATTACTTGGAATAATATTGAAATTGGTAAGCAGGTAAATGATCACGAAAAAGAGAAACAGTGTCCACGCAAACAAGAAATATTTGGCCGTAGGCACATTGCGCCGTAAACCGCTTACACCCGCACTGATCAAATAAATACAATAGATAATACTGAGCAGTTGTGCTACTATAGCAGCTATTTGATAGTTGCCAAAAATATTATAAATACCCGTCAGCGTAAAAGCAACGATGGATGCACGCCCCCAATAATACAGCGCCTTTTGTCGCTTTGATATTTGCAGGAACTTAATGGTAAAAAAGGTAATGATGACATTAGTAATGCAGATGATAACCGGTATAAGCGGATTTAAAGCAGGTATGTCCGGCCATATCAGTTTAAACGTGTAGCCTTCTAAGGCCAGGTAGAAAAGTGCTGAGAAGAAAATGTAGAGGATGTAATAGAAATATACTTTCTCGCGGATAGACAAATAGATAAACAGGTTATAGAAGAAAGCGAAAAGCATAATACCCATATATATTCCCCAGAACAGGTTGTGGGTTTGGGCGCTTTTTACAAAGTTGGCCGTTGAGTACACCATAACAGGCATCTGTAGCGGAAAGCCGCTTTTCACTTTAAGATAGTAGATTATTGTATCCTGCTCAGTAAGATGAAGTGTAAATACCCAGTCTTCTACTTTTTCGGGACGCTTTTTAAATTTTTGTATAAAACCGCCGGAGAATAGTTTAGCCGGTTGCTGTTTATCGATCTTGTAAAGCTCGATTTTTTCAAGCAGCGGGTTCATAATCTCCATGTATGGGCTGCGTTCGGTTTTGCTGCAGATGCGAAAGCGCAGCCATACCGTATAAGGGATATTGCCGAAATTAAGTATATCCGTTTGCCCCGGAATGAAGGTTTTTTTAGCTACTGCAGTAATATCCTGTGTTCCTGTTGTATCAATATAATAACCGATGTTTTTACCGATATAATATTCCTCGTCGGGGTTTACTTCCAGCAATTGCTGACCTTTTACATGCAATACAAAAAGACAAGGAAGCAGGAAAGCAATGCTAAAAATTCTCATATACTATATCTGTTTTTTCAAATGAGATGTCAGGTGCATCACCTATTATCTCTTCTTCTGTTGTGCCGATGGATTGCTGATAGTGGAAAAAGTTTCCGGGATCGTACTTTTTCTTTATACCTACCAGCACGTTGTAATAATTGGTCCAGTAGGCCCATTGGAAGTTTTGTTGTTTACGGTTAGGATAGTTCTGATAAGATTGGCCATTGCCATATTTCTCCATAAACTGGAAAAATGATTCCAGCCAATCGCCCTGTTCCTTACGGTCATTGGTCTGATCATTAAAGAACACATCACAAAAGAAATCCATCGTAGGGGTGCGGTGTATAAAGGCATTTGAACCAAGAGGTATTTGATTTATTTTACCGCCGTAGCCTTCCATATCTACTATAGTATAAGGCCCTATAGCGGTAAGATAAAAGTTGAGGATATCAACCCAGTCAGCCTGTGTAAGAAAGCGTTCAATATAAATGCTCCTCGAAAATCCGCAGAATGGCGTGTTAGCGGGTAGCGGTGGTACTCCCTCTAGCAGGTCTGAATTTATAGCTGAATATCGCCCCTGTTTTTTATAAACAACATTTGTTCCCGGCAAACTGAGCAAAGGGGCAAGTGCGGTATTCATATCATCTGCATTGCCTGTCCAGGTAGCCAGGAAGCTGATCCTTTTTTCGCCGGTTTTGGCAATGTTTAAAACGGTTTGTATGCCAAGTTGCAGGTATACATCAGGGGCAAGATAAGTGTTTTGAATGGTGTACAAAGCTTGGGCCGCCTCATTAATATTAGCAGAAATATCCCATTCGGCTTTTATGCCCCATATCTCACCAAGTGTTACCAGTTGGTAAGTGATATTGAGCAATACGCCAAAGTTGCCGCCGGTACCACCGCACACGGCCCAATAAAGATCCTGGTTCTGACTTTTGTTGGCAGTGACAATGCTCCCATACGCGAGCATTACCTGCACTTCCAGTACGCAATCGCATTGCATACCATAGGTTCGGGACGTCATGCCATATCCACCGCCCTGCATATAGCCTGCAACAGCTACTGTGGGGCAGCCGCCACCAACCATGTGTAGGCCATAAAATTCAAGCGTTGGGAACAGGTCGCCGAATGTGCAGCCGGCATCCACCTTTACGGTTTTAGCCGCCGGATTGACAGATATATTCTTGATGTTGCTGATATCGATCACCACGCCCTGGCAAACCGAATACCCCGCCAGGCTATGACCACCCGACCGGATAGCTACCATAGCCGGGCCGCCGGGCCGGTTTCGGGCTATAGCTAATGATTCCCGAACGTCGCCGTAATTGGCCGCATAGATGATCATCAGCGGGTTTACCGGGTAAGCATTATTAAAATCCTGTTTGTCGGTATCATAACCGTTGCTCCAGGGATAAACGATCTTGCCGGTTATATTTTCCTCGAAAGATTTAAGATCATCAGCGGAAAAAGGAAAATTAGGTGGGATCGTATGCTGAATGGCGTCACTTGTCAGGCTGGCA
>JBQCEA010000476.1:0-4956 GCA_051960695.1 Mucilaginibacter sp.
GTCTATACCCAGATAGAGAATGACCTGAACACGGTTATTTCAACCGGACACATTCCGGAGCAGGTAGATGTAGCAACAGATGGCGGCCGTTTAACTATGGGCGCCGTACATGCGCTGCTGGGTAAAATTTATCTGTACGATAAAAAATACACACAGGCAGCAAGCGAGCTGGCGATAGTTAACGGAACGCCAGGCGAAATGAACACTAAATATGGTTACCAGTTACTGCCTAACTTTGCTGATCTGTGGAAAACCAATAACAAATTCAATTCAGAATCAATTCTTGAGTCTGATCACTCCTCAAAATCAGGTGGCGATTGGAGTTGTACAGCCTGTACCGAAGGTAACATACTGAACATCATGGTTGGTCCGCGCGGTTATGTGGCTAAAACAGCTGCTGCGCCCGATTATGTTTCTGGCTGGAGTTTCATTCCGTTTACCAAAGAATTTTTCAATTTCATTCATAACGACCCGCGCAATTTTGCTACCGTTGCTAACCTTGATAGCCTTAAAGCCGCCGGTATAGCCGATTACACTCCTGGTTATGATAATACAGGTTACTTTTTGAACAAATTTGCCGGTCACCTGTCAGACAAAACCACAGGCGGCGGTGCACCCGAACTTAACTACCCTCAAAATGTTTATGAGATCCGTTTAGCCGATACGTACCTGATGGAAGCCGAAGCACTGATAATGGGTGGCGGCGATCAGAGTCGTGCAGCAGCCCTGATGACTGCAGTACACACGAGGGCTTACAATGATGGTAAGATCCATCCGCTACAGGCTACTATGGATGTGCTTAAAAACGAACGCCGTGCTGAGCTTGCAGGCGAAGGACATCGCTGGTTTGACCTTGTGCGCTGGGGCGATGCACCAACTGTTTTGGCTTACAAAGGCTTTAAAGCCGGCAGGAATGAGATATTGCCCATCCCGCTTAATGACCTTAATGGAACCAAACTTAAGCAGAGCAAAGAATACGGTGGTACACTTTAAGTTTAACCTTATTAACGTTTAAGATCAATGAAATCGAAAATATTAAAAGCCGGTACTATTGTACTTGGACTATTGGCAGCCGGAATGTATGTCGGTTGCCGTCCCGAACAATTCAACGGTGAAGGCAATGGCCTTGCTCCTAAAAGTTTTAATGCCAATTTTACCATTACCCCGGTAAGCGGTAAACCTAATTACTATGTTTTAAAAGCCGACCCCACCGGAGTACTGGCAGTACAGTGGGATTTGGGAGATGGGGGCGGCCTTAACCCCGGGAAAACAGTTGATACTGTTTTTTATCCGGATGCCGGCACTTATACAGTTAGTATGAAAGCAATTGGCATTGGCGGTGCTACCAAAACTTCAACTACACAAACAGTTACAGTCGCTACATCCGACCCCAAATCGGGCAATCTGGTACAGGGTGGTAAAATGCAGGCCGGAGATGATGCCTTCTGGACTCACTTTACTATAGGTGCTGGCCAGGCAATAGTGTTTGATGCCAGCAAAGGTGTAATGACAGCGAATGAATCTGGGTATAACCAGGCTGCCGTATATCAGGCTATTAATCTTACCGCTGGCCAGAAATATATGGTTGACATGATCGTATCAGGCAGCGGCTTAACCGATAGCTGGTTTGAGGTTTGGATAGGTAGTGATAAGCCTGTTCCGGGCAATGATTATAGCTCGGGCCAAAAGCCGATCTCGTTAAATACTTGGTCTGGTTGTGGCATTAATGCCTTTAATGGTAAGTTATCTGCCATTTCATGTGCGGGCAGCGGCGATCCGTTTACCGTGCCAACCACTGGTACCTATTACCTCGTCATCAAATGCGGAGGCTCTAATACCGGTGTAACCGGCGTGTCGTTTACCAACGTTACACTGCGCGGAGTTAATTGATAATGATAATGCAACCGCCTGTCTGTGAAAAGCAGGCGGTTGTTTTAAGTCGGACACTTCATTATGAAAAAAAACAATTATATCATATATGCATTAATGAGCCTGGGTATATTATCATGCTCAAAAAAACAACCCGTACTGCCAACCTTTGTACCTATTACGCAGCCTGCGAAGGTGTATACATTTGATACCACTCCTTCATGGTCTGATGAGTTTGATACAGATGGCGCACCTGACCCATCCAAATGGGGCTATGATACCGGCGGAGGCGGCTGGGGTAACAATGAGCTTGAATATTATACCAATACCACAAATAATGCAAGTATATCAAATGGTATATTGTCCATTACCGCACGTAAGGAAAGTGTTGGCGGCATGAACTATTCGTCAGCGCGTATGGTTTCAAAAACTCCGGAAACCTTATTATATGGTCGTATAGAGGTAAAAGCGAAACTGCCTTCGGGCCGTGGTACGTGGCCGGCTATTTGGATGCTGCCCAATGATTATGCTTATGGCAATTGGCCGGCATCAGGCGAGATAGACATTATGGAAATGGTGGGTTATGATCCTAATAATGTGCATTTCAGCATACATGATCAAACTAACTTTGCCGGAAATTCAAAAACGAGCACATACAATATTCCAACCGCAAGTACTGACTATCATTTGTATCGTGTTGACTGGACACCCGATACTATTACCGGCTATTACGACAATGTAAAGGTGTTTACCTTCACAAATGATAAACAGAATAATTTTGCCACCTGGCCTTTTGACAAGCCCTTTCACATTATGCTGAATTTGGCAATAGGCGGTAACTGGGGGGGCATACAGGGTGTGGATGATACCATATTCCCAACAGCCATGCAGATAGATTATGTACGCTATTACAAAATGATAACCAGTAATTAGCTTAACAAGTCCGCGAATGTTAGATCAAACATTTTGGCGCGGATAAACAAAAATGTTTATGAAAATCACGGGAAGAAATATTTTAATCATACTGGGGCTGGGTCTAATGTCAACTGCGATTGCATGCAGTAAAAAATCAGGCGGCGGCGATACCCCGGTTACGCCAACCCCTCCGGTAACCCCGGTTACACCACAAAAAACTGATGTATCGATGTGGGTAACCGCAGCCGACCAGTCGCAGCTTTTAGCCAAGCAAAATGTGTCACTGCTTTTCGGCACAGCCACAAATCAAAATATTACTATCAATGTAGACACAACCCAAACCTATCAAACCATTGATGGCTTTGGCTTTTGCCTTTCGGGCGGCAGTGCAACGTTAATAAATGGCTTGCCTGAAACACAGAAGACAGCGCTGCTGAAAGAACTTTTTGCTACTGATACAGCCAATATGGGTATCAGCTACATCCGTATAACCATCGGAGCGTCGGACATGAGCGCAAGCCCTTTCAGCTATGATGATGTTGCAGGTGATGTTACCCTTTCACAATTTAGCCTGGATAAAGAAAAGACCGACCTGATACCCATTCTTCAGCGCATTGTTGCTATAAATCCAAACATCAAGATATTAGCTTGTCCATGGAGTGCGCCGGCTTGGATGAAAGACAACAACAACGTTACGCAAGGAAGTCTGCAAACCAAGTATTACGATGTGTATGCACAGTATTTTGTAAAATATATTCAGCAGATGAAAGCCGCCGGTATAACTATCGACGCCATTACTCCGCAAAACGAGCCGTTGAATGCTTATAATACCCCGGCTATGCTTTGGTTATCAGCGGATGAGGATACTTTTATCAAGAACAATCTTGGTCCGGCGTTTAAAAATGCAGGTATCGCAACCAAGATCATTTGCTACGATCATAATTGCGATCATCCTGAATATGCCACCAATATTTTAGGCGACCCGGCTGCTGCTGCTTACGTTGATGGTTCTGCATTCCACCTTTATGCCGGCAATATTAACGCGCTTGGCTCGGTTCATGATGCATTCCCTGGCAAGAATATTTATTTTACCGAGCAGGCTACCTTTCAGGGGGGCGATTTTGGCGGTGATCTGAAGTGGCATGTCAGCAATCTTATTATTGGCGCTACCCGTAACTGGAGCCGTAACGTGCTGGAGTGGGTACTTGCCACCGACCCCAATAACGGTCCGCATACCAATGGCGGTTGCAGCACCTGTTTAGGCGCGCTTACCATTGGTCAAAATGTTACACGCAACGTAGCTTATTATATTATAGCACATGCGTCAAAATTTGTAAAACCGGGAGCGGTTCGTATAGCGTCCGATCAACAGAATACCTTGCTCAATGTGGCCTTCAAAAATACGGATGGCTCAAAGGTGCTTATTGTGATAAACACAAGCACTTCTGCACAAACGTTCAACATCAAATTTAATTCAAAGCAAACGGCTACTACGCTTGCAGGTGGTGCCGTTGCTACTTATAAATGGCAATAGTTAAAGTTTAACAGATGTTTTAAGTCTTGTCTTACCGTGAATAATTGCTCTAATGAAAAATAAGCGGGCTTGGTTATTGCTCCTGATTTTTGGCGGCGGACTAATAGCTGTATTCAGCCAGTGCTTTAGCGCCGGCGATAAGCCCGACGTGCGCGGGCCGGAATATGCAGGGTCAAAAAAGTGTATGAAATGCCATGAAGATGTATACCATTCATACTTGCATAACGCCCATTACCATTCATCTCAGCGGGCAACAGACACTACCGTTCATGGCAGTTTTGAGCATGGCCATGATTCGGTTACGTTTGATAATGGCAATGCGTGCCTGGTAATGAACAAACGCACAACCGGTATGTACCAAACTGCTTATAAAAAAGCTGAGAAATATCGTTCAGAGCGCTTTGATATGGTTTTTGGCGGTAATAAAGCCGAAACATACGTGTATTGGAAAGGCAGTAAACCTTACGAGTTGCCTGTATCATACTACCGGTCATTACACCGTTGGGCAAACAGTCCGGGTTATGATACGAAACTGCCTTATTTTGAACGCGAAGTTACCCAGCGGTGTTTTGAGTGCCATGCAAGTTACATAACACAACCTGCAGTGGCGAATACCATGCAAAATCGTGATGCTGGTT
>JBQCEA010000477.1:0-8797 GCA_051960695.1 Mucilaginibacter sp.
CACAAACTGTAGGCGAAGACACCAACAAGATCAAACAAGTTGCTGCTATCTCAGCTAACAACGATGAGGTTATCGGTTCGCTGATCGCTGAAGCGATGGAAAAAGTTGATAAAGATGGTGTGATCACTGTTGAAGAAGCAAAAGGTACTGAAACTGAAGTTAGAACTGTAGAAGGTATGCAGTTTGACCGTGGTTACCTTTCTCCATACTTCGTAACCAATGCTGACAAAATGGAAGTAGAACTGGATAATCCTTTCATCCTGATCTACGACAAGAAAATATCTTCAATGAAGGAATTACTTCCTATCCTTGAAAAACAAGTACAAACCGGCAAACCATTGCTGATCATTGCTGAAGACCTTGACGGTGAAGCTTTAGCTACTTTGGTAGTTAACAAGATCCGTGGTTCACTGAAAGTGGCTGCTGTTAAAGCTCCTGGCTTCGGCGACCGTCGTAAAGCCATGCTGGAAGATATCGCTATCTTAACTGGCGGCACCCTGATCTCTGAAGAAAGAGGTTTCAAACTGGAAAATGCTGACCTTTCTTACTTAGGTACTGCTGAGAAAGTAGTTGTTGACAAAGACAATACTACTATCATCAACGGTGCAGGCGAAAGCACTGAGATCAAAGCACGTGTTAGTCAGATCAGGTCACAAATCGAAAGCACAACTTCTGATTACGACCGCGAAAAATTGCAAGAGCGTTTAGCTAAATTATCAGGCGGTGTAGCTGTACTGTATGTAGGTGCTGCTACTGAGGTTGAAATGAAAGAAAAGAAAGACCGTGTTGATGACGCTTTACACGCAACCCGTGCTGCTGTTGAAGAAGGTATAGTAGCCGGTGGTGGTGTTGCTTTCATCCGTGCGGTTGAAGCTTTAGCTAATTTAAAAGGTGAGAACGAAGACGAAAATACTGGTATCCAGATCATCCGCCGTGCTATAGAAGAGCCACTGCGTCAGATTTGCGAGAATGCTGGTATCGAAGGTTCTATCGTAGTACAAAAAGTTAAAGAAGGCAAAGCTGACTTTGGTTATAATGCACGTACTGACAAATACGAAAACCTGATCGGTGCTGGTGTTATAGACCCGACTAAGGTTTCTCGTGTGGCGCTGGAAAATGCAGCTTCAATTGCTGCAATGTTGTTGACCACTGAGTGCATCTTAGCTGACGAACCAGAAGACGAAAAAGCTGGTGCCGGTATGCCTCCAATGGGCGGCGGCATGGGCGGAATGATGTAATATTTATGCAGTAAAAAGTTTTGAGTGATGAGTTTTGAGTCAATTTTGACTCAGAACTTAAAACTCAGAACTCATAACTTAAAGAGAAAACCCTGTCTGAAATTTCAGACAGGGTTTTCTCTTTTTCTGAACCATGGCTTTGTCATTCGATGGTAAATGGATGGTCATGAATTAATCATTTGATTAATTTTTGTAATAAAACGGTTACTGTTAAGCTTATTTTTGTCTTGCAAGTCGATAGATACATAAGCGGCACAGCATTTGAATATTTACTTACATCTATCATCTATTATGAAAGCGATCAACGAGAAAACTAAATATCTAAAAAGCCAGATATTAGAATGGGTACTGATCAAAGGCCCTGAATTATTTATCACCATTTACGGTAAATAAGTAAAACTCCTTACTTTTGGCCTTACTTATGCGGCCGGAAGAATTTTACCACCAATTTCATGTTTGGCTTGTTGCTAACGGCCAAAACTACATCTTCGGACTTATTATACTTTTTTTCGGTTTTTGGATCATCAGGATCATCAAAAATCGTTTGCGGGCACGAATGGCAAAAAACGATGTTGATTCGTCACTGCGCCCATTCTTTCAAAGCCTTACTATTACCGCACTATATGTACTGTTGATCTTATTCGTTTTTAGGATCATTGGTTTTGAACTAACTGTATTCAGCACTATTATCGGCGCATTCGGTGTGGCCGCCGGTTTAGCGTTATCTGGTACGTTCCAGAATTTTGCCGGCGGAGTGCTGATATTGTTGCTGAAACCATTTGTAATTAAAGATGATATTGTAGCACAAGGGCAGGAGGGAATTGTGATGTCTATCCAGCTTTTTTATACAGAGGTGCGTACTTATGATAACCGGACGGTGATCATCCCTAATGGTAAGTTGTTTAATGAGGTTATCGTTAACATTAATCGCGAAGGCAAACGACGTGTTGATTTTGAATTGAAGCTGGGTTATATAGTGGATGTAGAACAGGTAAAGGACATTATTAATAATGCTATTAAAGTAACTCAGGGCATCATCTATAAACCAGCACCACTTGTAGGTGTGATCGCGCTGGAATTAGACGGAATACGTTTTGCCGTCCGCGTTTGGGTAAATTCCAAGGATTATACCAGTATTAAAATCAAGCTGCAGGAAAAGATTGTGAAAGACCTGCGTGAAGCCGATGTAAAACTGCCCACCCATCACTTGCTGCCCGGAACCTGATCTAAATTTTTTGTTTTGCTTTCAATTCCAGGTATTTATTGATAGTATTAACCGTTAGGTTCTGCGGCGTGCTGAGAATCGATTGTATACCATGTTTTGAAAGCTCTTTTACAATGAGTTTTTTATCGTAAGCAAATTTTTCAGCAATAGTTTTGATATAGATCTCTTCCACGTTTTGGGCAGGCGTTTCACTTAATTTGTGCAGTTCAGTATTCTCAAAAAATATCACCAATAACAGATGGAAGCGTGAGATACGCTTTAAAAATGGCAATTGCCGCTCCAAGGCCGACATGCTCTCGAAATTGGTAAAAAATACCACCAGGCTGCGCTGTTTCAATACCTTGCGTACAGTGTTGTACAGTAATTCCATGTTGGCTTCCAGGTAGTCGGTACTTTCTTTGTAAAGAACTTCCTGGATACGATTCAATTGTGCAGGCTTACGGTCAGCCGCAATAATGGCCCCTGCTTTCTCGGCTATTGTGATCAGTCCGGCCTTGTCTTCTTTTAGCAATGCTACGTCAGACAATACCAAACTGGCATTAATAGCATAGTCCATTAAGCTCAGACCGTCGAAAGGCATTTTCATTGCCCTCGATTTATCGATCACACAGTAAACATGCTGCGATTTTTCATCCGTATAAACATTTGTCATCAGATCGCCGCGGCGTGCTGTAGCCTTCCAATTGATGGTGCGATAATCATCTCCAGCAACATAATTCTTAACCTGTTCAAACTCCATGCTATGGCCGAGGCGCCTTATTTTTTTGATACCCATCTCATTCAACCTGTTTGAAACGGCCATCAGCTCATATTGGCGCATTTGGAGGAAAGAAGGATACACCGCCAATGTTTCGGCCTGTTTAAATTTATATCTGCGGTTAATGATCCCTAAAGGGGACATAACATATACAATTATATCACCGAACTCATATTCGCCGCGTTTGGTTGGGCGTAATACGTAGTTGATCACTTTGCGCTGACGCGGGCTTAGCATTGTTTTAAACAGCACATCTCTTTTTTGAAACTGGAAAGGTATCTCGTCAATAATACCCACCCGGATATTGAAAGGGTACAGATTTTCGATATAGATACATAATTCGTTCTCATCTCCGTTACTTAAACGTTCGGGGGCGTAACGCCTTGCAAATACACCTTTCGCTGTACGGTACAACATCAGCAGATCCAGAATAAAAAGTAACACCAATGTCCAGAAAGCTAATTCAGGTATTATTCCGAGCCAGGGCAGGAAGAAAGAGAGTAAAAAAAGAGTGCTGCAAACCGCCAGGCCCATGAAAAGCCGGGTGGTTAAAAAAAGATCCTTATAGAATAGCCTGAAAAACTTTTTCACTCTTTTAACGTGGTACCTCTACCTTCTGAATAATTTGTTTTACTACCTCGTCAGTACTTACACCTTCCATTTCTTTGTCCGGAGTGAGCATAATGCGGTGCCTTAAAACAGCCGGCGCAACCCATACGATATCGTCCGGTGTAACAAAGTCGCGTCCCCTGATGGCAGCCAGCGCTTTTGCAGAGTTAATGACGGCCAATGAGGCACGAGGTGAGCCGCCCAGGTAAAGCGATTTATTATTACGGGTTTCATGTATGATCTTGGCCACAAATTCAAGGATCTTAGGCTCTACAAAAAATCCCCTTACTTGTTGTCTTAGTGAAATGATATCCTCTTTTGATAGTACAGGTTTAATGTCAGCCAATTGATCCGTAGTTTTTTGCTGATGCTGTTGTGTAAGGATAACTATCTCTTCTTCGAGCGAAGGATATTTAACTTCTATTTTGAACAGGAACCTGTCTAATTGTGCTTCAGGTAAGCGATAAGTGCCTTCCTGGTCAACCGGGTTTTGGGTAGCCAGAACAATGAATGGTTCCTGCATACTGTAATTTTGCCCGTCGATGGTTACCTGGCGTTCTTCCATTACCTCAAATAATGCAGATTGTGTTTTAGCGGGGGCCCGGTTGATCTCATCGATCAGGATGATATTTCCGAAGATAGGCCCCTGCTTGAATTCAAAATCAATCTTTTTAGGATTAAAAACCGAGGTGCCCAATACATCGGATGGCATCAGGTCAGGGGTAAACTGTATGCGTGAGTATTGTGCGTCAATAGCTTTTGCCAGTAGTTTAGCGGTGAGTGTTTTGGCAACACCGGGTACGCCCTCAATCAGAACATGGCCGTCGGCCAATATGCCGGCAATTAGCAGGTCAATACTATCGTGCTGCCCCACAATTATTTTACTAAGCGTAGCTTTTATTTCTTCAACCGCTGCATTTAACCTGCTCAGGTCTGTTCTTTGCGCAAATATTTCTTCTTCCATATTTATTTGGATTGCTTATAAAATTGTTCGATAAGTTGGTTTAGTTTTATCAGGTCGTTGTCGGTAACGTGATGATCTTTTATGAAATGTATCTGTGTGATTAACTCCTGGGCGAAAGAAAGCTCAATACCGGTTTTTTGTGCCAGCCTTTCCACAAATTCTCTGTTCAGCAGGTCTGTTTTTAAATAATATTGAGATCGCAGGTATTCGAGAAAATAGACCACTTTCTTTTGAGCAATGTTCTGATTTTCACGCTGTTCATAATAAACCTGCCCAACAACATTTACAAATTCAACCGTAGAGTTTTTTAATGGTTCAATAACCGGTATGATGCGTTGACGGCGTTTTCTCTCATAGATCACGAAAATAACGACCCCTCCAAGTGCAATGAGATAAGCCCATCGCAGCGAACGGTTGTTGAAAAATACCCTCATCAAAGATCGTTCGCCTACACGCCCTTTGGTATAATACTCGTCCCAGATGATGGTTTTACTGTTTCGTAAGTAGGATAATGCAGTTGCGGTATATAAAGAGCCGCTGGTGTTTATGAGGCTGTAATTGGTAAATAATTTGGGATCGCAATTTAAGTACAGGTGGCCCTTACCAATTGCGTATTTTACAAATGTGGTTTTACCCGAGTCATTTTGTGCAAGCGACACCGCATGCAGCGTGTCTATCTGGCTAAAGTAGATGTCGTATTGCCCTTTTGGTAGTTTATATTTTTTTTGACCAATATGCTTATTGACAAAATGGACCTTATCAGTAATAGTACTATCGTTAAAATAGTAGCCGTCCATTGAAAACTTTAATTTATTTGCCAGCGTATCACTGAAATTATTGGACGCTATAAACACATCGTTTCCTTGCTTAATAAAGGGTAGCATCTTGTCGATATCGTAGGCGCTTAATAATACTTTATCATTAATGATGATATAAGTCGCATCATTTATATTATAATCATTGATAACGTTATAAAGAGGTTCCCTGAAGGTGCGTCCATGGGCGCCGGGAAAGATATCATTAAGGTTATTATATAATATATAGGTGCCGAAGGGTATCTTATCGTCTTTGGAATAAGTTTCGGTCCAAACCACTGGCTTGGGTTCATTGATCTTGGCTACCAGGTAACCGATCAGTAAAACAGAGGCTACTATTACGTATATTTTAAAATCCTTCACTTAGCGCACCTGTTTAAATTGTTGAAATAAAAGTTGAATGCTTTGAAAAGAATCAAAATCGATCGGAAAATCGCCGTACCATATATATTCAAATTGCCGGGTAAGTAAACGGAAATTTTGCCTCCTGTTACCTTCCGGTACTTCATTGATGTAGGCATTATTTGTTTTCTCTATCTGCCAGTTGATTATCTTTTGGTCGTTGAGGCTTTTTAAACAGCTTAAATAAAGCAAGCGGACGGCAAGCCTGAAGTTTTTAACGCGTATGGCTTCTTCGGTTTCACTTTCAAAATCGATCTCATGGATATTTTCAAGTGATTCAGTATAAGGCAAAGAAACAGATTTTGATTCTCCTTTGAACACTTGTACTACATCGATACCGCTGACTTTTAACAGTAAATAGATCACGAAAATAACACCAAGACCGACGAATAGGTAATAGAAAAATGAATTGGATTCGGGCGAGGAGAAAACCCTGCTAAACAGTTTATTCCATAGCCAGCGCCAAAATAATGACCAGAAAGATTGCCCGGGCGCTTCAGTGCCTCCATATTGAAATTCCGGATCTTTGGTAAGGTCCTGAATTTTTTTTGAGGAAAATTGACGTGGATTTACCTGGAGTGTGTCAGTTTGCAAAGTTAGCGGGGCGTGCTTTGCCTGCACTATCTTGCCACCCGTGTTTGATGCAAACGCCGGCGCCATAGTGAGGCAGAATAAAAAGAAAAGGAAATAACGCATTTTGCTTTTAATACGTTCCATTTTCAGGCCCGACACTTTCAATATTGTTTTCACCCAGGGCTTCAATGCGCTCCAATAAACCAATATTTTCCTTTTCTTCAGCGTAGCTGAAGTAGGTAACTGCTGCTGATGTTAGTGGCAGTATCTGCATTAACTGAAATACACTTAATAATACAATATAAAGTATGACAGTGACTATCGATACGTTATAAGGAAGAAATGTGAGCATGCTACCCGAAAGTATGGAAAATGGGATCGTGATCAGTAAAAATATAGCATACACAATTATTACCGATACTAATACTACTCCAAATGTATTCCACCATCTGCGCCTTACTAATTTGAAACATTTGTTAAAGGCATGGCCAAAACCGGAATTCTCAGAAATAACTATAGGAAAAAACAGGCTGAAGATTGTTCCAAAATAGCAAACAGGCACCAGTACAAGGACGAGGACAATAAGCCCGGAAACAAATGAGCTGGCAAATCTGAAAATTAAAATGGCAGGTATAATGATAATAACCAGTCCTATTATATAGATCAGCACTAAAAGTAACGTATGTCCTACAATACGCCAGAAATAATATTTATAGAAATTCCAAACCTCACTTAGTGTTGGCGTTTCCTTACCTTTTTGGTTGTAGATCTCAATATAGCAGAGTACGCTAAGTATTCCGGATATTATATTGAAAAAGCTAAATAGCAATACAAGCCAATAGTCAATTCCAAATATGCTGTAACTTGAGGTAAAGCCGTTGTTCACAACAGCGCTATGGTAATGTATCTGGTTTTCTTGTTGCAGGAACGAAAAAGTAAGCATGCCAGCCATAAAAAATCCGCAGAATACGAAGTAGGTTTTCAGCAGGCCTTTCCAGTTTTGCCGGATAAATAAGATGCAGTCGCTTATGATTTCGCCGAAGTCACGGGGTTGCCTTAATTCTACTTTTGCTTTCATCGTTTAAGGTTAGGTTAAGTTTGTGTGATAAAAATCGTGGATAAAGGATTACATACCAAATAATAAATGATAACGAGCTAAGCAAAATGGAACCGCTTAGCCAGCGCGGCATTTCCGTATGTCTTGTTACAAAGCTCTCAAAAGTAGCAGCTACGACAATAAGGGGAAGAATCCCCAATACGATCTTTACACCGTCTGTTGCCCCCCTTTTAAATGAAGCTAAGCGACTATAGGTTTTAGGGAAGAGGATGCTGTTTCCTAAAATAAACCCGGCTGCCGAAGCGATAATGACGCATGATATTTCCAGCGTGCCATGGATCCAAATCACAAATATAGATTGAATGCCGTAGCCTTTGCTTGCCAAAAAGTACTCAAATGAGCCAAGCATGATCGCATTTTGTATGGAAAAATACAATGTACCTAATGAAAGAAATATCCCTGCTGCAAAACATATCACCGTTACATATAAGTTGTTCTCGGCAATAGCGATGAACATCAACATGGGGCTTTCGCTGTCATATACTCCAAAAGGGTGCCCTTTGGCGATGTTCTCATTGGTCATGTTTACATATTGGTCTCCCAATATCAAGTTTATAAAGGTATTATCATATTTAGCAGATAGCGCACCCATAAAGCTAAATATCACAAAGATCAAAAATGAAACGACTAACTGTTTTTGATATTTGCCAAAAAGCAATGGCAATTCTGTAGACCAGAATTCAATAAATCTGTGCCTGTTTTCCTTTTTGTTTTTGTAGATAGACTGATGGAACCGCGAAGCAAGCTCGTTGAGATATTTGGTTGTATTTGATTTTGGGTAAAAGGTTTTGGAATAAGCCAGATCGTCGGTAATAGTAATAAATTGCTCTGCAAGGATATCAGGGTTGGTATTTGTATTATTCTCAAACGCCTTCCATTTATCCATGTTCTGCTTTATGAACAAACTTTCCCTCATTGATCGGTTTATATATCGGTGTTAAAATAGCAACAAAAAAGTAAATGACAACTAAAAAAATCTAATTCCAAACATATATTTGTTTATATGCAAACTATTGGAATTCAAACGGCGCAAAATATCGATATCGATTACAATGTAGCAGGCCTAGGCGAACGTATCATTGCCAGGCTGATCGATT
>JBQCEA010000478.1:0-4360 GCA_051960695.1 Mucilaginibacter sp.
ATCCAGGCGCACATCAGCAAAACCCTGCTTTAAGGCCCAATCTATTTGCCCTGATGTAACCGGAGAACAACTTCCTGATAAAACCAACAAAGGCGATGCTTCTCCCGGATCGGGCCAATTGGCTTGAGATTTGAACATCCTGTTCCGGTTCCAATAGCCTCCTAAAGCCATTTCGATCCCTGATGAGCCAACGGAGAATAAAGTTTCACCTTTAGCGCAACCATCAATTATCTCACCAATAACAGTCATTTGATCAGGATAAAGCGCGTCAAACAAGATCACTTCAAAACCTTCCTTAACCAAAGCTTTGATCTTACTTTCCGTTTTAACCGACTTCTCTTCAATTTGCAGAATATCGATCAACCCAACTCTTTTTGTTGTTTGCAATGAAAGATGCTGGGGTAGGTCGCTTTCATTCGCAGGAGTAACAGGATGTTTGCTCATTGATGGATGCCTGTCGAGCCGGAATATTTCGCCATTACTGCCAATGCCCATACGGGCATACAAGTTGCCAAATGTGCAATATCTGCCCAATGCAGGTGCAGCCACCAACAATGGAATGATCTTCCGTTTAAACTCATCGGCACCCACATCTATAGCCTTACCAATACTGCCTGTTTGCGGAGAAGAATCAAATGTTGAACAAACTTTATAGTGTACATGTCTTGGATTTAAAGCGTGCAGCGCTGCAAAAGCAGGTTGTAATACTTTCTCCATTTCGTTAGGTGGCATGGCCCGAGTCATCCCGGCTACGCCAATGGCCTGCAGATCGCCATAAGCTGATAATTGCTCAGGGCTTGGCGGAGCAATAAACAGCATCGTCTTTATACCGGCACGACTCAGGAATTCCAGCGCATCGGTTGAGCCGGTGAAGTCATCGCCATAATAGGCCAATAAAAGCTTGTTACCGTCTTCCATTATTTATTTCCAAACTTTTGTACCGATTTACCAAACTCCGGATATTGCTGCGCGGCCTGCTCCAATGTCAAACCGTTAACCGCACCTTCCCAGGCTTGCTGCAATGCCATTACCCCGCCCGCAGGCCCATCAGGATGCGCCATGATGCCACCGCCAGCCATATACAGCAGATCGGTGGTATGGGTGCGGCGATAGGTTTCAAATGCCTGTCCCCCCCATTGCCCGGAGGAAACTACAGGCAATATAGTTTTGGTATCGAACAGCGGTTTAAGGCACGATTCAATAGACCGCACCACTGAATCATCCGATTCCCAGAATTTATTTTGAATCCCGTTCACATGTATCTGGTCCACACCTGCAAGCCGCCATAATTTTTGATATGCCGGGAATTCAATACCCAGCAGCGGGTGCCTGTTCAGCATTCCCCAGCCATTGCGGTGCCCATGAATAACCAGTTGCCCGGAATCACATACTTTTTTTACGCCAGACAAGCCTACGCTGTTTAAACTAACCATAGCACAGGTTCCGCCGGCTTTTACGATGTATTCGTAACGACGAAGCATACTGTCGATCTCATCGCTCAGATTGAAGGCATACATTCCCTTTTTGCCTGTTTTATCGGCATGCTGATTGATCACTCGCATAATTGCATCAACCCTGTCCTCAAACCTGGAATTTGCTGCTGATGACATCAGTTCATCGTCTTTCACAAAATCGATACCCGCACCTGCCAACGTTTTTACCAGTTCTGCAGTTTGTTCGGTAGATAGACCTATACTGGGTTTGATGATGGTACCGATCAATGGGCGACCTTGTACTCCGGTGCTTTTTCTCGAACCCTCAATACCAAAGGCAGGCCCGCGGAAATGGGCATTGTAGGATGGCGGCAATTCAATATCCATCAGCTTAAGGCCAGTAAATTGGGTAAGCTCGTATAAATTACCCTGGAGTGTGGAGATCAATACAGGCAGGTTGTAACCGAAGTTTTCAATCGACCACGACACTTCGATGTTTGCGCGATGATAGAGTCCTTCATTAGAATTAGCACCGGGTATAGCCGGATCTTTAACCGATTCCAACGGCGTGATATTTTCAACGTTGGCGGCAAAACGCACCTTTAATTCCTCGGTTTCACCCGGTACGGCAACGAAAGTTCCGGATGATTGTTCTCCTGCCAATACCTGTGCGGCTTTCTCAACCGCATAGGGTGTTTCGATATAATATTTTGCTGTTATCCTTTCCATCAGTCAGATCAGGTGTTTTTTAATTTTATAACCGTTTATGCCAAAATACAATACCACCAAAAAGCATATCAGCGGAATAATATAGCCTGTTTGCATACGGTCGCCGTTAAAGTCGATAACAGTGGCCATAATGTATGGCAATACTGCACCACCAACTACAGACATGATCATCCACGACGAACCGGGCTTAGTATCGTCGCCAATGCCGTCTATACCAAAACCAAATATGGTTGGAAACATGATGGACATAAAGAAACCGATAGCACCTAAACAGTAAACTACATAGCTGCCTTTACCTAAAATGGTTACTATACATAGCAGCGCGGAAATGGCTGCATAAATGGAAAGCAGTTTATTAGAAGCGACGTATCGCAATAGAATGGTACCAACAAAACGGCCACCCATAAACAACAATCCATAGGCGGCATAATAAAAGCCTGCTGTTTTCTCGTCGAACCCGGCTCCTTGCTGCGCCATACGGATAAAGAAACTTGTTACGCACACCTGTGCCCCTACATAGAAAAATTGGGCAACAACACCCAGCGTAAGGTGGCGATGCCGCAATGCCCCGAAGAAACCTCCTCCTGTTGTTTCTTCCTTCGATACGTTTTTGATCTCAGGCAAATGAATGAACTTGAAGACCAGTGCAACAGCTATTAATATACAAGCTAAAATGGTGTAAGGCAATTTTACCGCCGATGCCTCATGCAATAAATAGTTCAGGCGGTTAGTGGCCGTCATGGCATTTAGCTGCGCCTTGGTATAGTCGGTACCAGATAATATGAAGTTGGTGCCTATAAATCCCGCTACCGGTGCAGCAACGCCGTTAAAGAACGCCGCAAGGTTTAACCTGTAGGTTGATTTGGCGGGATCACCTAATACCGCAGCATAAGGATTAGCAGTTGTTTCCAAAGTCGCGAGGCCGCAACCTAAAATGAACAACCCGAAGATAAATAAGCCATAGGTGAGCGTGTTAGCCGCCGGAATGAACAGCAATGCTCCGCAAGCAAACAGACTCAAGCCGATAATGATGCAGTTTTTGTAACCAAATTTCTTTAACAACATCCCGGCAGGCATGGCCATTAAAAAGTAGGCAAAGTATACCGCCATATCGATATAGGTTGACTGCCTATTATTAAGCTGACATGCCTTTTTTAAGTGTGGGATCAGGATTGAATCAAGGTTGTGTGCTATACCCCACAAATAGAAAAGGCAGATTACCAGTATGAACGGCAATAAATAGCTTTTACCTTTTGCCGGTGGCACTTCGGCAAGCGTGGCCGTGTTATCAGTCATTATCGCCATAGATCAAATACTTTTTCTTTTTGCCAGCAACAGGTGATCGCATACTACCACTACTTCGCCATGCTGGTTAATGATCTCTACGTGCTCGGTTACCGTGCCATATTCAGGATTTTTAGCTGTGGTTTTTTCTGAAATGGTAACTTCTGAATGGATTGTATCCCCAATAAATACCGGTTTAATGAACCGCAGACGGTCATAACCTTTTGAAAATGCTTCGGGATTTATTTCCGATGCAGTAAGCCCTATTCCAATACTGAAGATCATAGTACCGTGCGCGATGCGCTGTTTAAAAGGCTGTGTTTTGCACCACTCAGCATCTAAATGATGCGGAAAGAAATCACCCGTGTGCCCGGCATGAACCACAAAATCAGTCTCGGTAATGGTGCGCCCAAGGGTTACACGCTTCTCACCTACTGTATAATCCTCAAAAAATGTCGATTTAAAATACATGTTAAATTATTTTTTAGTTGAAACGGTCGGCTACAACAACGCCGCCATTATCACTTGATATATAAGCACTTTCTACAACTGCCATTGTTTTTATTACGTCTTCAACGCTTGTTGGCAACACATCCGTCTCGCCTGACTGATAGCGCATCAGGCTGGACATGGTACCGATAAATGCATCCGGGAACCACGACCCGTCCAACTGTACTTCTTTCCACTCCGGTTGCTTACCTTCTTCCATAATGCAGTATTCAAACTTATCCGGCACACCGTGCGGATAGTCCATCAGTAAACCCATACGCGCTTTAATAGCACCTTTGGTACCTTCCCATTTGATGAAGCTCTCCTGGTTATGTGGGCCAAATGAATGGTCGTGATTGGTATTTATAATGGCGTGCACCGTATCGCCATAATCAAATAATATGGTTGAGCGTGATGATGACAAC
>JBQCEA010000479.1:0-2155 GCA_051960695.1 Mucilaginibacter sp.
CCATATATAAAAGCATGTTCAATTTTTTTGCGGATAGATAATTTATCATCCAGCAATATCAGCAGTCCGCCTGTGCCAATAATAGTGACGCCTGCATAACGAGTTATGCAGCTAATGGCTGTAATAACGCCCACAATAATGAGCGCCTTCATGCTGTGGTCGTGGGTGTATTTCCAGTAGGCAATGATAAAGAACAGCACTTCCAGTATAAACAGGGTTTCAGACCACAGGAAAGTATATATCTCCAATAGCGCCGGACTCAAAATGATGGCTATCAATATGGTCCATTTATATATGCGCGAATGGGAAACAAACCTTTCCATGATCCATCCGCTGGTGAAAACCACACCTGCAAAAAGAAAGCGGTTGATCATTGCACCGGCCACAATTGGATTGACCCTCGAAAAAAATTGGATCAGCCCGAGGAAGAATGGATAAAACACCGGGAAAAAGGTAATGGGTGTTTTATTAAAGGTCATCATGTTGCCATGCGCCTGGAAGCTGTCGGCAGCGCTGGCATACATCAGCGAATCGGGCGAGAGGCCCACGCCGCTGTATGACGTAAAAAGGTAAATAACATAAAAACCTATACAGGCAAATATGAATGAATCGAGGTTGGTTAGGTACCTGTTTAGTTTCATTTAGTTGTAGAAGTTGTATTAGTTGTAGAAGTTGTATTAGTTGAATTGGTTTTAATATTGCTTAACAACTACAACCAATACAACTAATATACCCAATACAACCACAATCAATCAATCAAATCCAGCACTTCGCTTATCGGCTGGTCGCTGTTTATTAATATACCTTTTACTCCTGCAGCTGTTCCTGCCTCTACATCACGTTCACGGTCGCCGATAAAGTAAGATTTCGCCGGGTCGAGGTTATATTTTTCTATACCTTGTAATAATAGTCCGGGTTTTGGTTTACGGCAATCGCATACGCCGGTGTAGTCCGGATGATGCGGGCAATAAAATATATCGGTTATTTCTACTCCATGTTCGCTGTAAAATTCTTTAAGCTTTTGGTGCATTTTAGCAAGCTCTTCCTCGGTATACCATCCTTTGGCCAGGCCGCCCTGGTTGGTGGCTACCAGCAACAGGTAACCTCTATCCTTCAGGGTTTTTAATGCATCAACATTGTGTTCTAATAGGTGGAAGTCTTCTAAGCGGCATACATAATCACCCATTTCCTGGTTTAAAACCCCGTCGCGGTCCAGAAAAACGGCTTTGTTTTTAGCAGATGTCATATTCATCGCACAAAGGTAGTAATTCTGTAAAATTCCGAACCGGACGTGTTTTTAGTATACATTTTCGGGTAAAACCACGTATTTGAGTATAGTTTGTGTTATTATGCAGGCATATTAAACAGGAATATGCAATTGTGAAATTGGTATAATTATTATTAAATTATTAACAAATTGGTAAATTTTGAAAATCAAGTGTGATTTTTTTTAACATAATCGGAAAAATTTATGAATATTTTACAAAAAAGATATATATTTAGTACTTTCGTGGTTACGCACCAAGTATAAGATTAGAATAAGCGAGATTAAAGATGGATCAAACGGATTGCCACCAGCAGGGCCTTTACAGGCCAGAATTTGAACACGATTCCTGCGGAACTGGATTTATAGCCAACATAAATGGTCATAAGTCCAACCAGATCATTGATGATGCACTTACCATGCTGGAGAATATGGAGCACCGCGGCGCTTGCGGATGCGATCCTGAAACCGGCGATGGTGCGGGTATTCTGATACAACTGCCACATGAATTTTTAATGGAAGAATGCTCCAACCTGGAGATCAGCCTGCCTGAGCCAGGTGAGTATGGAGTAGGGATGATATTTTTACCCAAGGACCCTTCAATGAAGAAGGCCTGCCGCGTAGTTATTGCGAACGCGATAGAGAAACTGGGTATGCAGAAACTGGGCTACCGTAAACTGACTGTTGATTCGTCGGTGATCGGTGAAACTGCCCGCCAGGCTGAACCGGATGTGGAGCAGCTGTTTATATTAAGGCCGCAGCGTATTACCAACGTTGACGATTTTGAGCGTAAATTATACGTTTTAAGAAGATACATTAATAAAACTGTTACCGAAACCATTCCCGGTGCCGGTGAACACTTTTATTTCACTTCACTCTCATGCAAAACTA
>JBQCEA010000480.1:0-5495 GCA_051960695.1 Mucilaginibacter sp.
GAATCAATGTCACCAATATATCGAACCTGCGTGTAACGAACTGTAATTTTATCGATACGGGTAATACATCGCTTTCCAGTGTGATTAACACATCCGCCAGTGACGGCGGCGGCTTTATTGACGGCAATATTTTTAACCGTTCGGATCTGGATTATTCCGCAATAACGGCGCCTTGTGTCTCTATTGCAGGCTTCAAGTCTCCAACATCTGGCGCTATAACCACAATTTCGAACTGGATATTTACCAATAATAAGGTACTTGTTCCTGCGGCACCAACCGATCCATCTGCAGGCTGCCTGGAAACCACTTATATGCTGAAGTCAACCATAGGTAATAATACCTTTTCCGGCGGCAGCATAGGCTTAAATATGATTGCCTGCAGCAGCATGACAGCTTCCAAGAACTCGTTTTATAATAGTATAAACGGAATCGAGGTAACAACCAGCGGCTCAAATCATGTGCTGGATAGTAACGTTATCGATGGCAACAATCAAGCCACCAGTATCGGCATAATACTTAATGGTGCTGATGCTACCGATGGCGCTAATCATAATACATTGAGCAATAACACAATAACTAATGTTGCGAGCGCTTGTATACAGTTGAACAACTACGCGGACAGCAATAATATCATCGGCGGAATATTAGTTTGTGGTAACTCAAGTGCAACAGGAGGAGCCATCGACGTGTCCGGGGCAAAAAGGACATTAATCTCCGCAATCATCATGAATGGTAACGGGACAGGGGCTAACGGCATATTTCTGGACAGCTCGATTACCGGTTTTCAGACAAAGAATACTGTAATTAATGGATGTGTGTTCAATAACTTCACCAACGCGATCAATGTTTATTACCCCGCAGGCGGCAGTGTCACGGGCCTTAGGCTGACCAATAATGTAAGCAACGGAAACATGTTTACAGCTTCAGCCGCAGCAAATATCGTTACGCCTTATTACTATGGAAATTCTCCAGAGATTATTGGGTCAAAAGTGATATTGGGGACAACAGGCACCGGCAGCAGTCCGAGTATCGGCACAGCTACGCTCGCGTCAGGAACAGCACATGTCTCGAACAACCTGGTTACCGCAAACAGCGAAATATTCTTCTCTGTCTCAGCGGTAAGCGGTTCCCCGGGCATATTATCCTATGCAGTATCGCCGGGAAGTGGCTTTACTATTACATCGAGTTCAAGCTCGGACGCAAGTACCATATCATGGATCATTGTTAATTAACCAGGACGTTAACCTCAATCAATTAGTATGAGAGTAGATTCGATAAATGCTTTGAAAACCGTTTCAATACCTGGCTCAGTTGGAGACCAGATCGCCCAGCTGACGGGTTATAATGTACCGGGTGATGGCGGCGGGGGAACATTTTACTGGGCGGCTTCTATAACCGGGCTGGACAATGGAGGAACTATTATTCAGTCAACCGCGGCGAGCGGCAGTTGGATACGCATCTATAGCGGCCCCATTAACGTAAGGTGGTTCGGGGCTCTAGGAAACGGGACTACTGATGACACAGCTGCCATCAATAAAGCGCTTAGCGCGGCAACCAGCGGTGAAGTTATTTTTGGTTATGGCGGCACTTATGTCGCCACAGGTTCGCTCAACCTAAATTACCCGGTTACTGTTAATTTGAATAATTGTACCATTCAGTTTAACGCTCCGACGACGACAAATGCAGGTGCTTTTGCAGTTGCCAGTGACAACGTTACCATAAGGAACGGAACCATAAACGGGACATTTTTACCGGGAAGCGTTCCTTCGAGTCCCGGTCTCGGTCCAAATGGGATCAGGAACCCTTCCGGAAAAAGTAACTTGAGGGTAGATTCGGTGACCATCCAAAACTTGCACAATTCGGGGATATTGGCGCCCGGCGGGCCGTTCCTGCGGGTGCTTAATTCCAGCGTCATCAATACCGGATATATTTCGCTGTTCTGTCAGAGTTCCCTTGCAACAGTGGATGCCGGTATGATACGGGGAAGTATTTTCGATCGATCGGCAATTCCTCCCGGTAATATCGTGCAGCCCGTAATCAGTGTCAGGGGCAATGCATCGCCGGATATTGTGAATAACCTGATTTTTTCAGGCAATAAAGTGGTTACCGCTGTGTCGCCGGCTCAGCACAGTGCTGCTTGTATGGAAGCGCGGCTGACGGTTAACTCGGTGCTCAATAATAACGTATATGTTAGCGGCGCCATAGGGCTAAGCATAGTTGGATCGCACCATGTTGCTGCAACAGGAAATATATGTAATGGGGGTATTCTCGGCCTGGAAATAGCCAGCGGGTCGTATACCGTTTTAACCGCTAGCATAGCAGATGGCAACAGCCAGGCAAATACTATCGGCATGATGATCGACGGTTATAGTGTGGGTACCGTGCCGGGCATACCTGCAACCTACAACACTGCAAGCAGTAATAACGTAGTGAATGTGACATCGTCCGCTGTCCAAATATATAGGGGATCGTCAAACAATAATCTAATCGGAGGGGTTTTAACAGAGGCTAGCGGAACTGCCGGCATCAATATCCTCGGCGCTCAGTCAAATTTAATATCCGGCGTTCTGGTGAATGGCAATACTTCGCTGTCCCATGCGGTTGTGCTCGACAACTCCTCGATTACGGTAGACCCGTCGCTTATAGTCAATGGCACGCTGATCAATGCATGTCAATTTGTAGACCTTGGTTCATCAGCAATACAAATTTATGCACCAAACGGTGGTACTATTGCCGGCCTCCGGTTTACAAATAATAGTACAACCTCGTCAACAATGCTAACGCCATTGCTGACAGGCGCAACCATTTCGTCACCTTATTACTATGGGAACTCGCCGGAAATAATCGGGTCGCGGATAATTTTGGCCAGTGGCGCAAATGCCAGTGTTGGCTCCAGCGTGCTCAGCGGAGGGACTGTTACTGTCAATAATACCCTGGTTACAGCGAATAGTATGATTCTGCTATCTGTGATTTTGCCGGGTGGTGCAAGGGGTGACCTCTCTTATGCGATAAGTCCTGGTAGCAACTTTATAATCACCTCGACTGCTGCAGAATCCAGCACCGTCACGTGGATGATCATTAATTAACCTAAAAGCCGGTAAAATTACCGGCTTTTATATATTATATTTTCACGGGTATAATGAATCCAAGCGAGACCTGAACTAATTCATTAAGCTATTTTCAGCTTACTTAAAAACTTCAAATCCTCAAGCATTTGGTTCGATTCTTGTACAGTCTGGGGATGATTAAGCATTAATTCCGTTAATATCGTCATGTGAAATTTCCAATGCGAAACCCTGACAAGTCATGCGCTGCAGATTTATATATAGATCACATACAATGGTGTTGTCTTAAGTGTAAAATATAAATTACCGGCTCTATTTACGGTTCAAAGGTCTGTTTAGGAATCACTTTACTCAAAGATTTTTCCGGTAGAAATTCCCTTGGGGAAAGTCCAAAATGGTCCGCTAGCAAATCGATGTGTTTGAGATTATACTTAGCTTTATGGTTCGGATTTTCAATATTAGCAATGAATGTTTGTTTCACCCCAATTATGGTACCAATATCCTCCTGAGTAAGATGTTGGTCGATTCGTAATTTTCTTACAAACTCAATTACATGCTCTTCAATTGGATAATTCTTTGAGGTGCCCTCCATAGACACCGAAATAAGTTAAGATTTATTTTTAAATTATAATACATGTATTATAATTTGTATATTGGCAATTGAAAAATTACTAAACAAAATACATTTGCAAAACTTCAAATAAAAATATTGAAGCATTTGCTTTGATTCTCGTCATAGAAACGTAGGAAATTTCAATGGGTACGAGAAGATAAGTGAAGTGCTCACGCCATAAGGCGTGGGCTCACTTATTGTACCCAGGTCTCCTACGACCTCTATGACAGTAAGTTGAGTTCCACGCCTTGTTTTTCGAACCAGCTTATCAAAACCTAAATGGCATGGAAGCTGCGTTTGTAAACAACAACTTATCATCTGGGCGTCCTTTAAAGGAGGCTATTTCTGCCTTTTTTAATTCATATACGCCTGAATCGGCCAAGGCCCTGTGCTGGACAATTTTCCGTTGCTGGGCTATTAAGGAGTGTAAAAGTTTAGCTGACGTTCCCGATCAAGAAATAGCCCTGTTCCTCGATCAGTTAATAAACCTCGTGGCGGCCGCTTATATTGAACACGAGGCGAACAGGGTTTCACAAACCAGGCAGGAGGGAAGTGGCGATGAATAGTTGTGCGGTGCTAACCTGGCTGCTGTTAATATGTCCCCCGGAATGAGATTGATACCTCCTCTTTTCCTGCCGTCCGGCAGCTAACTAACAACTCATTTCACAACTAAATCCAATCTTTTATGAAGCTGAAAATACGCTTCCGGGCTATGCTTTTGCAGTTACGGAGGCGAATCAATCTCAAAGATATATTCGGTACTAAGCCCGAAGACAGGCGGCAATTCAGATATGTCGTCAGCCTGCTCATCCTTTGGCTCATCATTTTTTTGATGGGCATGTTCAAATGCAAAGCGGAAACAAGGCCGCTTCGCATTGGCGAAAAAATGCCGGATATAAGAATTTCTAATCTTATTAATTATGGCGCGGGCAGCGCTAAAGTATCTGATTTTAAAGGCCGGATACTCGTCATTGACTTTTGGGCCTCCTGGTGCGGGGCATGTCTCCGCGAAATGCCCGAAGCCGTTAAGCTCGGCAAAACCTATAGCAAGCAAATCCAGATTATCTCTGTGACCGGCCAAAGTGAACAGGTCATTCGCCAGTTCCTGCAGCACAATGAATTTGTGCGGGATCTGCATCCGGTAATTGCCTTTAATGATATCGTCTTGAAACGGATGTTCCCGCACAAACTTGTTCCCCACCTCGTATGGATAGCACCGGATGGAACATTTCTCGGTACGACAACCCAGAACGATCTGGCGCCGGCTGTAGTGGAGCAAATATTGTCGACCGGAAGAGCGAACTTTTCTGACCCCAAAAATGATAACCTGACGTTCGACCCGGATAAGCCCCTGTTTGTGGATGGCAATGGAGGAACGCCGGAGTACCGGTATAAGTGCCTGCTGACAAATTACCAGCCGGGAATTCAATCCACCTTGGGTTCGAGAACCGGCCCTGAAGGAATAACGATACGGGGCACCAATATTAATCTCGGCTCATTGTTGCTAAAAGCACTGGGTGCGCCATTGACGCGCTTCGGCCGGAACCGCTTTTTGATCGAAAGGGGAGTGCCTGATTCCCTGATCTTTCCGGGAAACGGTCCAGCCCATGTCAAATACCTGTGTTGCTTCGAGCTACTGATGAGGGATGCCGGCAAAAAGGAGGCGGAAGCGGAAATGCTGCACTACCTGGAACACTATTTTGGGATTCATGCCGAGATAGCCGTTCGGGATGTTGATTGCCTGGAACTGGTCAGCGTGGGTAACCATTCTAAATTGATCTATACCAGGCCAGAAACCACCGACAACCTGGAGGACG
>JBQCEA010000481.1:0-6243 GCA_051960695.1 Mucilaginibacter sp.
CATTGCATAGCAATCATTATATAATAATATAGCAGATACCAATTAAAAAATGATCATCATAAACGATGACGAAATCGTTAAAAGTTGTTAAATAATTTATCGGTTAATACAACCGTTCTATATTCGCTGATAAATAAATAATTGACTGATTTATAATATTACCGTATCTTTGCAAAATGTTTAAAAAACAACGTCCAATATTATCCGGGCTTTTAATTGTGCTGATCTTGATTGCAGGAAGCTGCAAAAGTAAGTTTGAAAAGTTAAAAGCCAGTAATGACAACGCCAAGAAATACCAGGCGGCCATTGCTTTTTATAATAAGAAGGACTATAACAAGGCTTTGGAGTTGTTTGAAACGTTGGTACAGCGTTACCGCGGACAGGCACAGGCCGAGGATCTTTATTACTACTACGCTTACACCAACTACAGGTTAAAGGACTATACATCGGCAAGCTACCACTTTAAGCAATTTGCTGATACCTATCCTACCAGTCAGCGTGCTGAAGAATGTAACTTCATGAGCGCTTATTGTTATTACCTGGATTCGCCGATCTACTCACTCGACCAGGAGAACACAACAAAGGCTATTGATAAGTTGCAATTGTTCATCAACCTTTATCCAAAAAGCGAGCGTGTTGCAGAAGCATCAAAACTGATACAAAACCTGCGCGATAAATTGGAGCGTAAGGCTTATGAAAATGCCAAGCTGTATTTAACTATTGGTGATTATCAGGCTGCCGTAATTGATTTTGGCAACGTACTGCGTGATTACCCTGATACCAAATATGCTGAGGAGATGACTTATTTAACTATTAAGGCACAATACTTATATGCTCAGCATAGCAGCGAATTTAAACAGGAGCAGCGCTTTAACCAAACGATTGACTTTGAACAACAATTTGCCCAACTGTATCCATCAAGCAAATATATGCCTGAAGCACTGAACTATAAAAAAGACAGCGAACAAGGCATTGCACGTGCTAAAAGAATATTAGCCGAATATGCAAGCGATGAAAAATACCGCCACCGCTTTGATAAAAAAGATACGCTTACCGGCCAACCGCCATCAGAAAAAATAGACGTTAACAGAAAAATACCAAACTAAGATTGATATGAACAATACTGGAAATAAACCTGCCGTAGCTAACAGCACTGTAACACGTGACTTGCGCGACCTGGATGTAAAAACAGGTAACATTTACGAATCAATCGTAATTATGGCAAAAAGGGCCAACCAGATATCAAATAACGTGAAGGAAGAATTACATCAGAAGCTTTCTGAATTCGCTTCATCAAATGATAACCTGGAAGAAGTTTTTGAAAACCGCGAGCAGATAGAAATATCAAAACATTACGAAAAGATGCCAAAGCCATCTTTAGTTGCAGTTCAGGAGTTTTTGGAAGATAAGATATACTATCGTAATCCAACCAAAGAATAATTGTCTGAACCAGAATTTTCAGAATTTATAAATTTATAGAATACCAGCATTGTATAGTGCTGGTATTTTTTATTGAGTAATGTGTACTTTTGGTAAATGCTTGAAGGCAAAAAGATCATTTTAGGTATCTGCGGAAGTATAGCTGCTTACAAATCGGCATTGCTGGTACGCATGCTGATAAAAGCCGGTGCCGAGGTACAGGTAGTGATGACGCCGGATGCTACTAATTTCATTACCCCGCTAACGCTTTCAACTCTCTCTAAAAGAGCTGTATTGGTTGACTATTTTACACCTGAAACAGGTGAATGGAACAATCATGTTGAACTTGGCCTTTGGGCCGATGCGTTTATTATTGCTCCTGCAAGTGCCAATACGCTGGGCAAAATGGCAAATGGCCTAAGCGATAACCTGCTTACTGCTGTTTATCTGTCTGCCAAATGCCCGGTTTACTTTGCCCCAGCTATGGACCTGGACATGTGGAAGCACGACGCCACACAGCAAAATGTTCAAAGCCTGCAATCGTACGGAAATGTGATGATACCGCCAGGCAGCGGCGAACTGGCGAGCGGTTTATATGGTGAAGGCCGCATGGCTGAACCGGAAGAGATCATCAGCTTTATTACTGCTGAGTTCAAAAAAAAACTTCCGTTAGTTAACCGCAAGGTACTGGTTACCGCCGGCCCTACCTATGAAGCCATTGATCCGGTGCGTTTCATCGGCAATCATTCATCTGGCAAAATGGGCTTTGCCATTGCTGATCAGCTGGCTGCTATGGGTGCCGATGTGATATTAGTAGCAGGCCCTACCACGCAAACCAGCACAAAGAAAAGTATAAAACGCATCGATGTAACTTCTGCAGCAGAAATGCTGGAAGCATGCCTGCAATACTATCCCGAAACGCAGGCTTGCATTATGTGTGCTGCCGTAGCCGATTATACCCCGGTTACTGTATCTGAACAGAAGATAAAGAAACAGGACGGTGGCCTTAACATCGACCTGAAAAAGACCACTGATATTTTAAAAACCTTAGGCGAAAAAAAACAGAAAGGCCAGATATTGGTCGGCTTCGCGCTGGAAACGCAGAACGAAGAAAGCAACGCCACTAATAAACTGAGAAGCAAAAACCTCGATTTTATTGTTTTAAATTCACTTAATGATAAAGGCGCAGGTTTTAAAACCGATACCAATAAGATCACCATTATAGACCATAAACTGCAAAGAACTGCGTTTGAACTGAAGAATAAGGACGAGGTTGCTGTAGATATTTGCAATAAAGTTGCCGGACTGATCAATGAAAAAGCTTAGTATATATCTGTTATTGCTTTGTTTGGGCTACTCGGCCTCGGCGCAGGACCTTAATGCGCAAGTAAAAGTGATATCAGGTAAAATACAAACCAGTAACCGGCATATTTTTCAATCACTGGAAACAGCCATGAAGGATTTCCTGAACGGTCGCAAATGGTGCGCCGACCAGGTATTGCCCCAGGAAAGGTTCGATTGCAATTTTGTACTAAATATCACCTATTGGGATGGCAACAGCAACTTCAGCGGCGAGCTGATGGTACAATCGTCACGACCAGTTTACAACTCAACTTATAACTCCCCTGTGCTGAATGTGAATGACAAAGATTTTGATTTCACTTACAGCGAAGGACAAACCATTGATTATACTGATCAAACATTCACCAGCAATCTTAGCTCGGTAATGGCTTTCTACGCTTATGTCATTATAGGTATGGATTACGATACCTTTTCGCGATTGGGCGGCACGCCCTATTTCCGGGCTGCACAAACGGTAGTTATCAATGCCCAGGCGGCAGGAACCTATAAAGGATGGAAAGCATTGGATGGTAACATCAACCGTTATTGGTTAGCCGAAAACCTGGACAATAAGGTTTACGAACCGCTGCGCCAGTTCATGTATGATTATCATCGCAACGGAATGGACCAAATGGCCGACAACACCTCAAAAGCCCGTAAAACCATTGATGATATTCTTCCTGTTCTCTCGCAAGTTGACAGAACACGGCTCGGCGCTATGCTGCCACTGGTATTCTTCACCGCTAAGAGCGATGAGCTGGTAGCCATCTTCAGCAAAGCCGACTCGCGCGAAAAAACCACGGCCGTCAATATTCTTACCCAGGCGGATCCCTCGAATGGATCTAAATATCAGGCGATAGGGAAATAGTTGATTAGGTTGATTGAGTTGGATTGGGTTGATTAAGTTACCAGATAGCTTGATTGCCCATCACCATACAATTCATGGAAACTTAATCAACCATTTAACTTATCCAACTTACTATAACTTTTTTCAAATAATCTGTAACACTTTTATTTTCCTCGCGTCTTTTATCTACGAAACAAATCGTAAATAATTCGAAAAACATTTGCATTTACGAAAATAGTCGTAGATATTTGTACGAACTCGTTCGTAATTAAAAGATGAATATGGAAATTAAACCGACAGAAAGCGAATTAGAAATATTACAGGTGCTGTGGAGAATGGGCCAGGCAACCGTTCGCGATGTACATGAAGAATTGGCAAAGAACAAAGCTGCAGGCTATACCACTACCCTAAAGCTGATGCAGATAATGGATGAGAAGGGTTTGGTTGAACGTGATACTACCGCTAAAACACACGTGTACAAAGCATTGTACACCCAGGAAAAAGCGCAGGTAAATGCACTCGACAGAATATTATCAACAGTATTTGAAGGATCAACATCAGACCTGGTAATACAAGCGCTGGGGCAGCATCGTGCATCAAAAGATGAGATAGATGCTATTAAGAAATATTTGGAGCAGTTTGGAAAGTGAAGTTGGTTGAGTTAGACTAAGTTGATTAGGTTAGATTAAGTTCAAACAGGGTCGTGATAATCCTCAAATCCGGAGATCACGGTTCAGACAAACTACAAAACATATGGAAACCATAATGTATAATATAAGCCAGGTAATAGGAGTTGCTATTATCCATTCAATGTGGCAGGGGCTGGTAATATTCCTGTTCCTGAGGTTGGTGATATTATCTTTCTTTACGCTTTCAGCGAAGTCAAAGCATAACCTGGGAATGTTTGCCTTGTTTGCCCTGACCACCTGGTTCATTTATACGTTGGTGGACGAGATACGCGTTTACCAGTGGGTTGAGATCAAAACCCACAATTCAGCCGGTGTATTGCCTGCCATTATAAACCTGCCGCTGCACCTGTCGCACACCGCATCATACAGCAGCAGGTATTATTATACCATCGAAAGCTTTTTACCCTACATTACTATTATATATATAGCCGGAATATTGTTTAATGGCACCAAGCTTATCCTTACCCGCAGAAAACTCGACATTATTAAGCAAACAGTCAGCATTGATATCGCAATGCTGCGCAAAATGGTTGAGTTTGCCGAAAAGCTTGATATTGAAAGAAGGGTAAGCTTCGGGCTCAGCACATTAGTAGATGTGCCGTGTGTTTTCGGCTATGTAAAACCTTTCATCCTGTTGCCGGCATCCATTGCTACCAGTCTTTCAACAGAAGAGATAGAAGCAATAATTATGCACGAGCTGGCACACATCAAACGCAACGATTACTTCATGAACCTGATACAACAGGCCATGTCGGTATTGTTGTTCTTTAATCCATTTGCACAATTGATCAATCGCATTATCAATCACGAACGTGAAAACAGCTGCGATGATATTGTAATAGAGTCGACTCAAAAACCAATAGTGTATGCGCATGCACTATTAAAGTTAGAACAGTCCCGTCATGAGCAATGGCAGATTGCCCTTGCCGCAACCGGGAAAAAGTACCATTTATTAAATCGAATCGAACGAATCATGAAAACAAAGAAACCAATTGGCAATACACGCCATATATTACTTGCTTTTGTAGTGCTTACTGCAAGCATTACCGGCCTGGCATGGTTAAATCCAACCATTGCCCACGGCAAATTATCTTTTAACAAAATAAAACCGGGTATTATCTCCGAATTATTTACCGATACTGTTAACCACAAAAAAGTTGTTAAATCGTCGCACCACAGGTACACATCTAAGAAAAATCTGAAAGCCAAAAAAGAAGCAGAAGATAACTATGTATATAATGACAATGAAGATCCTACGCTAAAAAAATACTCAGCCGAAATGAGTAAATATGGCGAGGAAATGAGCAAATACTATAATAGTGACGCATGGAAAAACTATCAGAAGGTATTGGAAGAGGACGGTAAGAAGATAGAAGCTTATTATAATAGTCCCGAATGGAAAAAATACCAGGATGAAATAGAACAAAACAGTAAACAAATTCAGGACTTTTATAATAGCTCGCAGTGGAAAGAACTACAGGACAAACAGCAAAAGCTTTCTGAGAATTTTCAGAAAAACTGGAGTGAAACTGCTGAAACCAAAGGGTGGGGCGAAAAGATGGGCAAATTAGGCCGCGATATAGGGCATTATTTTAGCAGCCCTGAGTTTAAGCAAATGAATGAACAGTTAGAAAAAAAGTATGGCATTCCGCATAACCGCCGCTATTGGAATGAAGACAATAATAAGGACGAGAATTACAAAAAATACCAGGCCGAACTGGAATCTAAACTTCCTCCGCAAATTAGACAGGAAACCGAAGAAATGAAGGTACTCGGTCAGAAAATGAGTGCGCATTGGAATTCACCTGAATTTAAACAACAAAGTGAGCAAATGAGAATGATGGGCGACAGTATGAGAAGAATGTCAGACAATACTTCTGTAAAAGAATGGCAAAACAAAATGCGCGATCTGGGTGAGCAGATGCGTGCTTATCAAAACAATCCTGA
>JBQCEA010000482.1:0-4553 GCA_051960695.1 Mucilaginibacter sp.
TAAGACTATACTGTAGCCCTGCGACATGGTTAGTTCATCAATGCTATTGGCTCCGACAAACGAATATTTGTTAATTGGCTTATTCTCATTTTGGTTTAGGGGCAGAACTGTCACCTGCACTGGAAAATCTTTCGCCGTGTAAAATTCGTTTACAGTATATCCCGTCCTCAAACCAGGATCGGGTATGCCATTTTCATTCAGATCTGTGACCGTAACTTTACTATAGCCAACCTCCGGCGCTGGAAAGAACGACTCTCCAAAAGGTTGTTCCAGGTCGAAGAAATTATCAAGAGCGCCTTTGATCTTTTCGACATAAGGCACCGGTTGCCGCAAAGGGTTCTCATCACACCCTACGGTAGGCTCGTATGAAGCCACGCCGCTGCTGATCGTCTGCCCGTTATCTACCGTCGTGTAGGTATAAGCCTGTCCATACGATGCGCCGGTAGGCATGTTGTTGCCTGCCATTGTGCGCCAGTTGTCAGATATTTGGATCTTTTTTACCCGGACGCCGCCCCCGAGTTTATGCCCGTCCTGTTTGACGATACGAACGAAAGATTTTTCTATTTCAACCGTAGAAGCGAAACCTTTCTTGCTGGCTTTCTGGTTGAAATTTTCCGTTAACTCGCTCAGGTTACCGATCGATGCCATTATCGCCTTGACGGCGGTGCTGACCGCGGAGCTGGTCTGACTATCGCTTGTTCGCTGATCAAAGCCGGGATAGGCATAGCGCGGGTATTCATTCCGCATGGTTTGCCAGGCTGAAAATATGATTGGGGTGTCAGACACCTTACCGTCACTTCTGTTCTGAAGGAAAACCCTGGCATATCCGCCGGAAATGGTCACATGATCGACTGGTGAATAAGTTGAAATAAAATCGTAGTCGAACCCGCCGCTCGGGCTGTAATTCGTCGAGACCTTCGTGTAGAATTTCGAATAAATATATTGCGATCCATTCAGGTAGTTCTGTTCGAACCAGGACGTGGGATCACCCGTGACCGCTGAATTCGGTATCTTGATCTTGAATCCTGCCGCCTTTTGCAGTTGGGTCGTATCCAAACCTTTCCCGGTCACGTCGATCAATGAATCGATGCCGGACATAACCATTGCCCGTTTATCCTGCACATAGGCGTAATCATCCGACTCATACGTGACATTTATAGTTCCACCCGTCGGGAGGTTGATCTTATTCAAATGCCAAAGCGATGCATTTTGTCCAACATTATACCGCGCAGTTGTATCATTATCCTGAAGATCCTGCTCCGTATAAGGAAATTCATCATTTGCGAGCGGCAACTGGTTTTCGACAACCGATTTATAGGTACCCCAACGGTCAGTACTCAAGTCACTGTAGTTGACTATTGTATCCGTTCCCAGTTTGGTTCTTATACTATCGCTATAGCTGAACTGATAAGGAAAATTCGCGCCCTTAGGGCTATTCTGGTATTCAAAATATACTTTCTTCAATGTCAGTTTGCCACCATACAGCGGATTGCTGTTGTATTGCAGGGAGTCGCCTGATACGTGGTTGTCCGCATTGTTCGGGAGGTGCCGGCACAATTCATACGAGTATTCGAATTTGACCACCTTGATCGGTTTAGTAGTATCTGCTTTGGAATAAAGCCGGATCTCTTTGAGGCAACGTTGCTTAGTCGTGGTGTCACGGGTAAGCCCGGTGAAGTCTGTCACTCCAAGGGCATCGCGCCGGTCCTCCGTAATGAAATAAGCGATCTTGGTTTTAGACTCTATTGAACTGAGGTACCATATCTCTTTGTCGCCATATACAATACTGGCCTTGTCATCGTCCTTGTCGGCCAATAAGCCTTTATTTAACGTGCCTCCCATGTAAGGGGCCCGCCACTTGAAAGGGGTGGAAAGTTTTGTATAATTGAATTTTATCGCCGTACCGAGGTCATCGTTTGTAATTCCGTTACCTGTTTTATCTACATACTCAGGCGACAGGAGCGCTGTTAAGAGGAAGCTTGAGGCATAAGCCGGCTGCGTCTGGCGGTGATAATAATTATCAATGCCTTTTTTGTAATTGATGCTGGCCTGTGGGGTACCCGGATTATTGATATTAAGCTGGACAAGGTTCTTTGTCTGTTTTACTTTGTTATAAGCTGAACCAATCGCGAAGCTATATTCAGCCTGACTAATGTTATAGACTGGTATGCCGTATACCATGCGTTTTCCGGAACCATCGGTAACAGTAATCTCGGATAAGTGGTGCGGCTTGCGGTAGCTGCTGACCCGTTTTATGCTATCCGTTTTGAGGGGTTTATTATTGGCCGGTACTTTAAATGTAGCGATATCATACATTGGATAGACGTTTATCATTTTATCCAAACCCGCATTGCTTGCTTCCGTAGCCGTCAGGTATGAAACTTCTGTTTGGTTCACCTGGCGCTTATCCTTAATCAAATTGTTTAGGCCGGCATTGGTAAACCGGGGGTTTGCTGTTTTGCCCGAGATGCTGACCTCTAAGGGCTGCGTTCCATGAAGCTTAGCAACCATGGCTGAGTCCTCCACGGTTTTTTCTCCTACTATTTTGAAATAGGCATGCTGTTTAGAAGGGTCGGTATAGGAGGCATCCTGAAAATCGGCTTTGCCCAGGTAATTGTTATTCGATGTCCATTTACGGGTATTGTTTTGTGTATTCTGCTGGAAGAGGGTCACACCTCCATGAGCAATAAATCCATAACCTATATCGCCGCCGACCGATGTTACGCCATCATTATCACTAACGGCACTATCAAAAAATGCACCCGAGCCACCCCTGAATAACCTGAATTGCCCCGAGCCGAGTTGATTAGTAAATGTGAACAGATCAGGTGTAGGTACCGGCACAGCCAGGTTTGGCAGTTCGGGAATTACCGGGTTCTCTTTTTCCCGGGTAAAATCCATCGCCGCTTTGGGCTGGTTTTTGCCCCGTTCTGCATATAAAAAACCATATGCCGGATTAAATATTTGCTGTGACGCCACTTCTCGTACACTTTTATAGCCTGTGGCGCCAACACCGCCAAAAACAATTTCTGCGACCGGCCCAACATCGAGACTAAATGAACCGTAGCTCGTATGATACGGAACCTGAAGATTCGGACTGATGGGTTCGGTATTATAGCTGATAGCCGAACCTGATGCGCCACCACCGGTAAGGCTTTCTCTGAGGTTTTCCTTTGTAGGATCAAAATCTTTCAATGATTTAGAGACGTCGAAGCTTGATCCCAATGTTAAACTTTTCAGACCGGAGCGTGTGTTATAACCGAGCGACGCACTTAAGCCGGCTGAGGTTGTAATATGATCCTGAGATTTATTGTAAATGCCCAGATTCATGGTCGGCGTCAATTCAACACCGCTTGCCGTATTGGAAGTGATGCCTAAGCCCAACCCGGCAGTAAATGGAGTCTCGCTAGGCCCTGCAAACGATATTCCTGCATTGGCGCCAATTTCAGCGCCTATACCCGTATAATTGTCGTTAAAAATTCCCAGGCTAAAAGATCCGTTTGCTTTTAAGAGATTGGTTCCGGCACCTTTTGTTTCTATTTTCGCAGAAAGCTTTCCACCTACAGTGACCTTTGGTTTAGTATAATGATCAGTTTCTATCGAATCACCCGCCATGTCGTCTGGTAACCCCCTCACCTGCCGGTTTATGGCGCCTACGTTTACGTTCCAGCCGAGCCCAACCCAACTGGCTTCATCATCTATACCGGTGCCGGATTGATAATTGAGGTTTATGGGGTAGCCATCGATATCCAGTAGCGGAATATTGTATTTAAAATCACCTGTAAACAGGTCTACCATATCCGAAACACCCGCCGGCTGAAAGCTTTGCGCCTCTGGTTGTGCCGGCCCCGAGGTCAGCGCATAACATACGGATGGAACCAGCATATTGCCCAACCAAATAACCATCAGCGCTACGGCAATCCTTTTTCGGTGTTTGAATTTTATACTCATAATGTTGGTCAGTTCAGGTTTATGGTATATTGCTTACCGTCAATGAACTTATCCTGGTAGACAAGCTGTAATTTTTTTAGCCGGTTAAATTTGTTGATATCCATCATCAGGAGGTATTCATAGCAGCCCGAAATGCCATTATTTACCGGTTGTATCATAACGGGCTGAGCCTTACTCCCGGCCACGCGTACATAGAAGGCGCTATCAACATGATAATTGAAATTTATGGACCCGTCCGCAGCTGAATTTTCCTGGGCGGCATGACCAAGATAGATGCGCACCTTATAATTGAGCATCGTCGTGTCTTCTATCTTTGCCTTAAGCCGGGCAGCCTGTATGATCAATTCCTTTCCTTTAACTTGCTTGAAATCAACCATACCGTCCAGCCAGCGCTCAACCGGTGTTTTGCATGAGGTCAGCAAGAGTAATAAAAGGCCCGTGATCATGTATTGCTTGTTGTTCATACCCATCTGTTTTATTTCATTTTGGTTATCATCAGCATAAACCGTTTCCCATAAGTTCTTTTATTTTGTTTATTGATCGTAAAAGCGTATTGGCCTCCCCTTCGTACATCGATTATTCGGCCTGTGAACAGGTCTTTT
>JBQCEA010000483.1:0-2146 GCA_051960695.1 Mucilaginibacter sp.
GCTTGGATTTTTCCAGGAGGAATAAGATCGACATTTTTTCATTGACTTTCATAACGAATAATTTGAGGTTAAACGACTTATTTGCTCACTTCAAATACTTGAAAATCAATGCCTAAGACTGCTCCGAGGGTACCAAGTTACGGGTTATATCTGGTACCCTTAAAGGGACCCTCGAACCTCGTTAAAACTTGATTAAATCTGATATGCTTTTTTACAAAAAAGGCTGTTTTTATAGCCAAAAATGAAAAAAGCCTCACTATCGTAAGGCTTTTTGTGATCCCGCTGGGACTCGAACCCAGGACCCCAACATTAAAAGTGTTATGCTCTACCGGCTGAGCTACGGAATCAACTTCTACGTTTCCGTTAAAGTGGTGCAAATATAGAGTTTATTCGTATAGCCTGCAACCTGTTTTTTAAATAATTTTAACATGAATTTTAAGCGCTTCATTGCCAGTATGCTACAGCTTTAAAATACCTATTCTGCCGCCATCGCCGGCTAAAAGCACCAGCTTTCCGTTTTTTGCCTTGCGGCAAACATTATAGCTGGCGCTATCAATTTGCAACCAGGTACTACCGCCATCGGTCGTTAAATTGCTTCCCGGCGTTCCGGTTGACAGAAAAATTCCGCCCGAAATATGTTCCACGCAGGATTGATAACCAGCGGGAGGACTATGGGGTAGTGTTGCAGGTGCGCGAGCGTGTTCATCGTTAGGCCAATAATTGGCTACAGAATCGGTCAGATGATTCTTTTGATAATTGCCGCCTACCACAACAGTTCCTGAGCCATTGGCTAATGAAAATGCACCCTCGCTTGGTTTACCATGAGTAATTGCCAGATCAATACTAAGCCATTTACCGGGAGCCAATTTGTCGTTTAGCAGCATCAGCAGCCGGCTATGGCTTCCACCTGTCACAATATCTATTTCATCTGTATCCACCCTTAAACAAGTTCCGCTTGCAGCAAAAGATGCTTCGTCCTTTAGCGCATCAGGCCGGTATTTGAATTCATGCCACGTTTCACCGCCGTCGGTGGTTTCCATCAGCATGAATTTGCCTTTTATCGGGTCACCTAAAACCAAGCCGTGTTTAGGCGTACCAAAATCCATAGCGTCGAAAAAGTAGGCCGTATCGGCATTGCGGTATTTTATCTGCCAGTTTTCACCGCCGTCCGTGGTCTTTAATATCAATGCGGGCGTACCCGAGCTCATCATAATTGCCTCTTTATCCGAGAATGCTTCAATATCCCTGAAGTCGGATTTTTCAAAACCTTTTACCTGTTTCCAATTCCAGTTTTTACCGCCATCCTTCGTGATCGCAACATAGCCCTTGCTGCCACTCACCCAGGCAATCTGATCGTTCACAACCGATAAGCCCCGGATACTGGTCGGTTTGCCTTGCTGCAATACTTCAATATGCTGGGCATAAAGCGAGGAGGAAATAAAAAGAAAGATGAAGAAAAGTAACGCTGTGTTTTTAAGCATAAGCTGAAATATATGCCTAAGGTAATAATTCGGATGGTTATTTTACCTGCAGGTCAAAACTGCCGTCAACGACGTACAGTGCCGTTCCTTTTTTCAGCTCCCTGGCCAAATAGGTGTGGAAAGTACCTTTAGCCAGCGTAGTTTCCTGGTCATATTTATCCAATGAGAACACGCCATAGTCTTTACGTGGCGTAACAGGCGTGAGGGTATATTCGATATTGGTTTTTCCGCCTGTATTAAGCAGGAACTGGCATCCTGATACGCTGCCCGGTATTTCAGCGATAGGTGCTCCTTCAGAACTGATCCCAAAGCTGAAGGTGTGCGCTTTGTTGATAGCCGTAACACCATAATATTCCTGTCCGTCGATGTTGATATTTACAAAAGCGATTGAATCCTGTGAGGCATCAAATGTATAGGTGGAGTCCTGTATTTTGACTGTCAGGGAGCCTTTTGTGGCGAGGTAATTGCCAGGAGCGGATACATCTTTGAGTAACTCGGTGCTGTCTGCCTTGGTCGGAGTCGTAGTTGTGGCCGTTACATTTTCATCCTTTTGACATGCAGACAAAAATGCAGCCATTACCAATATGAAACACACAAACCAGGTCGACAAATTTCTCATAAGCTACCAGGCAAAATAGAGATCAGATAAATCTACCTAAATAAAT
>JBQCEA010000484.1:0-3711 GCA_051960695.1 Mucilaginibacter sp.
AAAATATCACAAGATGTAAACAACCGCTTAATGGACCAGGCAAACAAAAGTGTAAACAAACTCTCAAATCTTGTCAACGATCTCTTTGAAGCCAGCCGGCTCGCCGAAAAGGATTTTGGCCTGGAAAGAACATCATTTAAATTAAGGACGCTGATAGAAGGTGCAACTGATTTTATTAAGATCACAGGGAAGTATGAATTAAGGATAGAAGGAGATGCTGATCTGCAAGTAGTTGCCGATGAGCAAAAGATAGAACAGGTGATAGTAAACTTAGTCGAAAATGCTGTAAAATACGCGCCAAACTCACCAATGATCTATATTGATATCCATAGAATTCCGGGCTTTGTGAAGGTGCAGGTTACTGATAAAGGGCCCGGCATTGCTCCGGGCAAATTGCCCCATATATTCAGGCGCTACTTTAGTTCCGAGCCCGGCAATATCCAGGCCGGATTAGGCTTAGGCTTATACATCTGCGCCGAAATTATTAAACAACATGGCGGTGACATTGGTGTAGAAACCGAACTAAATAAAGGAAGCACCTTTTGGTTTACATTACCAATAGGATAAATTGATTAAAGTTTCAGAGAATAACTCATCCTATTCTCTGATCATTTTACCTGATCTGAAGAAGGCACCAGTTTAGCCGTCAGATCAGGGTCTTTCATCTCTTTATCCAATGGGAAAATAGGCCGCCTTAACCTCTTGTAAGGTAAATGCTCAATATCCTGGTCTACGCCGCCCGGTGTTAATGCCAGCAGCCAATCAGCCCGCATGTGATAAAGCTCCGGTTCCAGGTAACCGATCTTTACCACAACAATATCAGCTGTCCGCGGATTAAGGCCGAGTCTTGTAAAATCCTTTTCATGATGATATGGCTTTCTTTTTTGTGTTACGATGATATGCACACTTCCCACTTTTATAGATGCTTCCACTTCGGCGTCCACATCACCTTTTACAATTGATTCTACAGTACCAACAATGTGCACCGGCGGCGCAAGCCGTGCATCTATCTTTGCACCCGCATAACCATCCACATGCCCGCCAACACCTGCGGTTAATACCTTTTTGATCAGTTCAGGCCCCGGAATAGAGGCATAGATCAGCGTTGGTCCTTTATCCGTTTTAAATTCCGGCTGTTTTAAAATTTGTGTCAATGTCCAGGTCACATCTCCTGCCCCGCCGGCTGTCGGGTTATCGCCTGAGTCGCTGATATAAAAAGGATGTTTATCGCTTGCAATGGCTTTGTCCAGGCACTCTTTTAAATTGCCTGTGGGTGCAACGAATTTAAAATCTTTTCGCACGTCCCAAAAGCTTTTAGCCAGGTACTCGGCTGTGCTGGTCACTTTGGCTTTATCGTCGCCCGTTACCATCACCACGGCATGATTGCGCGGCTCATCAGCCCAGGCATAACCTATCCATATCGCCGCATCAACAATCCCGGGCTGTTTAGCAGCGGGCCAAACTTTTGCATATAAGCTTTTGCCTGGTTCTATCCTGGTACTGGTCTTCTCGCCTGGCAATAAAATAGGTACAGCTATATATGCTTTGTAAGCCGGTTTACCTTTCCCCGTTTCCAACCGCTCGATCAGGTTGGTCACCGCACGGCGTTTGGTTTGTATTGCATCCTCATGCGGGGCCATTCGATAGCAGGTGATCAGGTCGCTGTTCTCGGCCAACCGCCACGACACATTGCCATGCAGGTCCATTGCTGTTGAAATGATGGTCTTCTTACCAACCACCTTCCTTATCCGTTCAATAAAATCACCTTCCGGATCATCCAAACCAACCACGCTCATCGCCCCATGGATATCGTAAAACAGGCCGTCATATGGCCCATGCTTTTTCAGTGAGTCCAGGGTCTTCCTAACCAGCGATTCATATGCTTCCCTTGTAACTGCCCCGCCCGGTAAAGCGTGGCCATCAATAGTTGGCACCCATACCGCTGCCTTACGAACTGCCGAATCCGGCGCCCAGAAAGGGTAAATAGAGAAAATAGAATCACCGTATTTGGCATGAAAGGCTGCCTCATCAGTTAGTGCTGGTGAAAAGGTGCTCGATTCGATGCCTAAACCTGCAATAGCAATACGCGGCAGGTGCTTAGGCTGCGCCTTGGCTAATAATCCAGCCATGCATAGGGCCAGTAAAAATGAAAACGGTTTCATAATTGGGAAATGAGCTCAGGACTCTGTTTCTCAAATATATGCAAATCGGACTTAAATGCCTCAATGAATTAGTTGTAGGTATAACCAACTTTCTTGATCTGGTAAAAACAGAGTGAAACCACGTTGTAATTTGCGTGTTTTTACGCTTCTCTTCCATTATGAAAGGGTCTAATTTCGTATAGGAATTACAGCACAGCCAAGGGTTGAAAACCAAATCGGTTAGTGTTCTTAATTAGATCGTTCCAGCCTTTTTTATAAATAGTACATCTTACGGGAGACCCTACATTGCCTGCCCTGCTCCGGGTTTTTTGTCGATCCGGAAATTCATTTATTGTTCTAAAACCTGCGGTATATACTCATTGAGCAATATATCTATCTGAAAAAATAACTATTGCACACATAACCAAAAACAATATTATGGGAAAGAAATCTAACCATGATCTTCCGGACAATTACAAAAAACTTGACGGAAGTGAGCGAAGCCCCAGGTATGGGGCCAAGCTGGTCGGGCCAGCGGACGGTAACGAAACTTTATCGGTAACTATCCGTGTAAGACGGAAGGCCGGGGCGCCAATATTACCCGATATTGACCATTGGATTAAAACACCACCCGGAAAACGTCAATACATATCCCGCGAAGATTTTGCCGCCAGTTACGGCGCATCAAAAGAAGATCTTGATAAAGTAAGTTCATTTGCAACAGCCAATCATCTTACCGTAAAGGAAGTAAGTGATGCCAGGCGCGTGGTGGAAGTGTCGGGCACAGTTGACCAAATGAATAAGGCTTTTGCCGTTAAACTGGGCATGTATAAAACGGCGAACGAAACTTATCGCGGCCGCGAGGGTGGTATCCATTTACCACAGGATCTGACCGGAATCATTGAAGGCGTGTTCGGCCTTGATAACCGGAGGATGGCACGCAGGCATATACCAATAACAGCTACTGCGCCTGAACCACAGAAAATAACCTTACCGCAGGCCGGGAGCCTGGATCCGGTTAAAGTTGCAGGCCTGTACAATTTTCCGCCAATGCCGAACGCATTTACTCAAACCATCGGTTTACTTGAGTTTAGCGATAGTAATGCCGGCCTGTGCGGTTATCGCCCGAGTGACATAACCGCTTATTTCACTACCAACAAAGGGATTGGCCCCGGTTATACCACACCGGCGCTCAAAGACGTGCTGATCGATGGTTCCACTAATTCGCCCGGTGGCGGCGGCGACTCTGAAGTGGCACTTGATATTCAGGTTGCCGGCGCTGTGGCGCAGGGGGCAAAAATTGCTGTTTACTTTGCACCATTTACGGAAAAGGGCTGGGTTGATGCTATAACAACCATTGTACATGATACTGCAAATGCGCCATCTGTTTTATCCATCAGCTGGGCATGGACAGAGTTCGAGGCATTCGGCAGCGTACTGGCATGGACTCAACAAGCTATGCAGGCGGTAAGCACCACCTTCCAGGAAGCAGCATTTATGGGCATGACCGTCTTTGTAGCCTCAGGCGATAACGGTTCTAACTGCCAGATCGGTGATGGCAAGGCTCATG
>JBQCEA010000485.1:0-2494 GCA_051960695.1 Mucilaginibacter sp.
GCAGCGTACGCGACTATTCTGCAACAGCACAAAAGTTATTCGAAAGTCCGGTGCCACAACAAATGTTAGCTCCCGAATTGCTTAAATCATTGAACCGCCCGGTCGACTCAAAAGGCAATTGGAAGCAGGTTTTTGGCGACAGGGCGGATGAATATTTCCAGGCCTATTCAATAGCCACTTTTATAGGTAAGGTTGCGGCAGCCGGTAAAGCAGAGTATTCGTTACCGATGTATACAAATGCTGCACTGCGCGATCCGCTTACTGATCCTACAGCTGAGAATTATGAGAGCGGTGGCCCGACCGACAATGTTATCCCGATATGGAAAATTGCCGCACCCAAATTAGACTTGCTGGCGCCAGATATTTACCTGGAAGGCAGCGAACGGGTATTGAAAGTCATTGATCTGTACAGTCGGCCGGATAATGCACTGTTCGTGCCGGAGGCCGGCCTGGAACGTGAAAAAGCCAAATATCTTTATGAGGTAATTGCCCATGGCGGTATTGGTTTTTCTCCTTTCGGCATTGATGATAATGGCAACAGTGAAACGGCTTCCGAAACCCGCGAACGTTTAGCCCCATTTGCAAGCCAATATGAAGCCACAGTGCCAATGATGCGCGAGCTGGCCAAATGGGCCTTTGGGGGCAAAATAAAAGCTGTGGTCGAGCGTGAAGACCATGCTGAACAAAAGATCGCTCTGGGTGCATGGCAAGCCGTTGTGCACTTTGGTATAGGTGAACGGGATATATTAAAAACAAACCAAGCTTCAGACGGCAAACTATTGATCATGCAGTTAAGCGAAAACCAATTTTTACTGATGGGAGCCAAATGCCATGTTGTCTTTCAGCCATCGGGTAAGAATTCTGGCAAACCATGGCAATATTTAAAAGTAGAAGACGGCAGCTATAAAAACGGTCAATTTAAAATACGCCGCATCCTGAATGGTGATGAAACCGACTGGGGTGGCCCGCATTTTGGTATGAAGCCAACAGTTTTGCGGATATCTGTTATTTCAAGGTAGAAGCCGCAGCCGTTTCCGGCAACAAAACTGTTCAGTGCATGACTATGAGTCGAAATTAATCCGAGATCGAAAATCCCCAAAGGACTCCTTCGGACCGAGATCCGTTATACCTAAATCTCCATCACCTCTTTCTTCTTTTTACTTTTCATTCGTTTGGGTACAAATTCAAGTATTTCATTTTTCAGCGCTTCGATCATGCGCCGTTTCAGGAAGTTCTTTTGTATCACAATGCTTACTTCGCGGGCGGGCTCCGGCGATTTAAAGTAACGTACTTTGTCCAGTTGTTTATCGCTTAACTCGGCCAGGGCCAGTTCAGGCAGTATAGTAGCGCCATTGTTTTGATCTACCATGCGTTTTAAGGTCTCAAAGCTTCCGGTGTTATATTCAAAATGCATATATCCTTTGGTCGAGCGCCTTCTCTGGCATATATTTAAAACCTGCTCACGCATACAATGCCCCTCGTTCAATATCCATATCTCCTCCATATCGATATCGTCAGGCACAATAGCTTTCTTCTTGGATAGCTTGCTATTCTTGGACACATAAGCCACGAAGTTCTCATAAAATACCGGTATCTCTGTCAAGGCGTTTTCGCGCAACGGGGTCGACATAATGCCGCAATCCAGTGTGCCAAGTTTAAGCTGCTGTATTATTTCTTCTGTAGTCTGTTCCCAGACGATCAGCTTTACCTGGGGGTACTTACTAATAAAGCCTGAAATGATCTTTGGAAGAATATAAGGCGACACAGTTGGTATAATACCCACCCTTAACTCGCCTGAGAGCTCTTTTTGCCTGTCGGTAATGATCTCTTTTATCTTTTCGCTTTCAGCAAGCATCACGCGTGCCTGCTCGATGATCTCAACCCCGATCTCGGTTGGAGTGACAGGCTGTTTGCTTCGGTCGAATATTTTAACACCAAGTGTATCTTCCAGCTTTTGCACCTGCATACTCAATGTAGGCTGTGTAACAAAGCATTTTTCGGCTGCTACAACAAAGCTGCGGTAGGTATCAACAGCTACAATGTATTCAAGCTGGGTAATGGTCATATAGACTGTATCTATCCAAATATAACAAATATATAGAAGTATAATATCGTCATAAAAAAAGCCATAGCTGAATGATCAACTATGGCTTTCTATGATTATCTTTCTATGAACCTTATTCTACTGTAACTGATTTAGCCAGGTTACGTGGCTGGTCAACATTGCAGCCACGCATTACAGCAATATGATAAGCAAGCAATTGCAGCGGAATGGTGGCTACTAACGGCACAAACGCCTCGGCCGTTTGTGGTATCTCGATCACATAATCAGCCATAGCTTTTACATCGGTATCGCCCTCAGTAACAATGGCAATTACATGTCCGCCGCGAGCTTTAACTTCCTGTATATTACTGATTACTTTTTCGTATGATGAGTGCTTAGTAGCGATAAACACAACAGGCATTTCATCATCGATCAAAGCAATAGGTCCGT
>JBQCEA010000486.1:0-9065 GCA_051960695.1 Mucilaginibacter sp.
CCGGCTGATGTGGTGGAGAATATACAAATGATAGACGATTACGGCGATCAGGCTAACCTTACAGGTATAAAGACAGGCGAGCCGGATAAAATAATGAATATCACTATCCGGAAAGACCGTAATTATGGCTATTCTTTACAAACAACCGGCGGCGATGGTGAGGATGCCCTACCTGCTAGCCAGGGAATACCTGATCAAAATCGCTATCTGGGTACTTTAAGCCTGTTTCATTTTAGTGGCGACCAGCAGTTAGCTGTTTTGGGTAGTATTAATAATACCAATGTAAATACCTTTTCCTTCGGATCTAATGGCGGGGGAGGTGGTTTCGGCGGAGGCGGCCGGGGAAATGCGTCGCGGGGAGGAGGTGGTGGCGGCAGCCTAATAACCACCCAGAATGGTATTACAGCAGCACACTCAATAGGCACAAACTTCAGGGATGAGTGGGGAAAACATTTATCGGTTTATGGCAGCTATAGCTTTGCTAATAACACTGTTTCGACTAATAGTACAAATTTGCAGGAAAACCTATCTCAGCAAAACCCAAGTACTACTAACCAAAAAAGTAACGAGGTAGACCATAACATCAACCATCGTTTTACCTGGAATATGGAATATAAGCCGGACACGATAAATTATCTGAAAATAACGCCGACTTATTCGTATGCGGGAACTAATACAATTGATAACGAAGATGTAAACATAACACGTCATGGTGCGGTGTCTTCTGCGTATACTTCAGCGGGTACTGCCAATTCAAGCGCTCCGAACTATGGTATCACCGCACTATATAATCGCAGGCTGGGACATCGCCGCAACTTAAGTTTCAATTTCAATTTCAGTTCATCAGTAAGTAACCAATATCAAAACCCAACCTATGATTATACGTTTGGCGAACCTACTGCACCAACCAACCAGGTAATAAACACCTACAGCCGTACTAATACCATTGGGACAACTGTATCGTATATTGAGCCATTAGGAAAAACCACTTATTTAGAACTGAACTATAACTTCAGCCATTCATCTACTGTGAATACTAAAGAAACGGATGTGCCTGATACGATCCATACCAATTATGTTAACTATTTTGGATTGAATTTATTCCCGGATAGTGCTTTAAGTAATGATTACAATTATACTTTTACTACTCATCGTATCGGTTTAAATTTCAGAGAGGTTGAGAAAAACCACAATTTAACGCTGGGAGTTGCTGCAATGCCATCTACGCTTGACGGTTTTTCACCAATGACAAATGTTTCAACCCACGTGGGTACTTTTAATATTAGTCCAACCGCAAGATATGTTTATAATTTTTCAAGGAGCCAGGCACTCAGTATCAATTATAACGGATCAAGCAGTTCGCCAAGCTTTACTCAGTTGCAGCCTGTAATTGATTTTTCAAATGCATTATATCCTGTTGAAGGCAATCCGGACCTGAAGCCGCAGTTCACTAACAATTTTTCGATACGGTATAATAAGTTCAGTTTTGCCACAGGTGATGTGTTTTTCACGAATCTGTCGTTCCAGCAGATCAGTAACCAGGTTGTAACCAACTCGATTACTTATCCGCGTATTTATACACCCGATCCTCGTTTTGCCAATACTATCTTGACCAAATACACTAATGCCAATGGTTATTATAATATTAATGGCAATATTTTATATGGCAAACCATGGAATAACAGGGAGTTTACTTTATACCTGAGGGGCTCGGTAACTTATACAAATAACATTGGTTATTTAACCAGTATAGATTCTACTACCTATGATTCAACGACACTGAAGAACGTTGCTAAAAACTTGCAGTTTAAGCCGCAGGTGCAATTCAGGGTTGATATTACCGATGTGATGGATGCGCAGTTTTTAACAAATTATGCAATAAATAAAACCAATAACTCGGTAAACAACCCATTAACAAACGGAACTTCAAACATCCGTACCTGGAATATTGGCCTCAACGGGAAACAGTATATTTTGAAAAACTGGACCTTTAGTTATGATTATACCAAATCCATTAACTATGGTTATGCTTCTAATGTACAGTCAACAAACCCGAACATTTTGAATGTTTATCTCGAAAGGCGGTTCTTAAAACATAATCAGGCAACTATTCGCCTTTCCGCATTCGACCTGTTCAATCAAAATACGGGATTCTCATCAACTACTACTGCCAGCTCGTTTACAGAAACACATGTAAACAGGCTATCGCGTTATTACCTGGCTACTTTTACGTTACGGTTGCAAAAATTTGCAGGTAAGGCACCTACCGAGAACATGGACAGGGGCTTTAGAAGGAATGGCGGTGGCCGTAGAGGGGAAGGCGGCGGCCCTGGCGGTCCCGGCGGAAATTGATCTGTTCGATTTCTTCAGTTAAGAATTAACGGCTGTTGACCCCGTATTTTTACTTATTACCTGGTCAATGGTTTCTTCCAGTTCATGCAGGTCAAACGGTTTAGCCAGATAGGCCTCGGCGCCAGCATGCCCGGCAAGCATTTGTATGTCACTGTTAGCTGAAAAGTAAATCACAGGTATATTTTGTAATTCGGCTACATTTTTGAGCTTTTGAGTGGCAATTATTCCTCCCGCATCGGGTATCCAATTGTCCATCAATATTACGTCAGGCAGTATTTCGCTCACTTTGTTGGTTACATCGTTGCAGTCTGTAAATGTATACACATCCCATCCGCGCTCTTCTAATACATAACTGCAAATAGACAGTATGTCTTCGTCATCATCAAAGATTATAATTTTCCTCATTTGAGCCATCACTTTTGTTTAGGGAGAAACAGGGGTTTAAGCAATAATACTTCAAAATTCTAAATATGTTTTTACTTTTTTTAAACAAATAGCATTCCAAATAAATTATTTTCAATAAATATTTAATAATCAATAAGTTGAAGAATGCATTTTAAAGATGAGTTTGGTGTCGGTTCTACACTTATTACAATAAATTTAATCCCGCTCGCAGAAATTCTGCGAGCGGGATTAAGTTATTTTGAATCACAATGGGCTTTAAAGCTGGATAACGAAATTATAGGCAGTGCCTTTATCTTTAAATGCAATGCTGAAATTATTGCTTCCGACACTTATCAATTGAAATCTGTTAGCCCGCTGACTTTGTAAGATGCCGTCGATGTAAATAATGCCACTCTCATTGCTTACGCTATTAATAACGAAACTCTTTTTGATATCGTCCTGAGAAACATCGCTGTCACTTGCCCCGAGTTCATATTTCTTTACAGCGGTAAAACTTTTAGTTGAACCCGTCAGCTTTTTAAACGAGTCATAATCGGGCAAGGTGTTAGAATAGGCAACTCCGGTGAGATCTGTTTCAGCTGTAGACCCGCTGGTAAAATAACTGCCGTATTTATTCCCTTCTGTACGCTGGTTGCTCAGGTATACAACATTTGCACCAAACATTGCCGCTTGTATTTTGAGTTTACGGTAAGCCCGTTCTTTTACTCGTTCCTGGTTGGAGTACACCGTTGTTCCTTTAGCCTTGGCGCTTACATCTGCCAGCTTATATAAGCCCTTTATTTCATCCTCAACAGAAGTAATGGTTACCTTATCATAATCCATAACGCCATTGATCGATTTATAAGAAGTAGACTCCGCAAAAGTTTGTATCCGGCCGCTTTTGAATTTTATTTTTTGGACAGAGTTTTTATAAACGGTATTTAAGAGGTCTTCACCAGGATAGGTGAATTTGATCGCATCAGGTGTGATCTCTTTTACTGAACAGGCGATCTTCTTGTTATTCATGTACACGGTATCTGTTTGGGAATAACTTTTATTCACCGTTGCCAAAAACAGAAATAACATAAAAATAAAGATTTTAATAACCTGGGAGGTTGTAGTGAAGAAGGTAGTCATAATTTAGTTTTAAGTGTTTGGTTGATAGGGAAGTAAAAATAAGCCTTTTGTAAAAACTAAGAAAAAAAAAATTATAATATAAAATATAATTAACTACTAACTTAATATTTTTAGTTCTAATTTTTTTTAATAATATAGGGCCACCAAAATCAATAAACTTTATATTATTCTAATTTTTCACAATTAACACAAAATCAAAACTTTATGAAAAAGTTATTCTTATTGTTCTTTGTTGTAATGGTGTATTATGCCAATACTGCTAATGCTCAATCGTACAAAACTTCAGCAGGCTTAAGCGTTGAAGTAGGCGATGGTTCAACTTTAGTAGGCCCGGCAATTAAACATTTCTTTGATGAGCATAACGCTGCACAGGGAGAAGTGCTTTTTGGCGGAGGCGCTACATACATTTCTGCTTTTTATCATTACAATGGCGCTGTTACTAATGCTAAAGGATTAGATTATTACCTGGGTGCAGGGCCGGCACTGGGCTTTGGTAACGGAAGCACCAATTTTTTTCTTCGCCCAACAGCCGGACTTGACTATAAAATAGATACTACCCCACTGGATCTTTCATTTGACTGGCGGCCGACATTTTATGTAGGCAGTAATTCAAGCTTTACAGCGGCGCGTTTCGGTTTAGGCCTGCGTTTCTGCTTCTGAGAGATTGTTTAACGCATAAAATTGATCCCGGATACGATATAACTTATCCGGGATTTTTTTTGGATAAGCACGACCGATAGCGGTGTTGATTTAAACTATACATCGATTATCATGCAACCAAAATGTATTTTCAGAAAAACTATTAATTTCACCACTAAAATTTAATACCTTGTTAACACCTGATTTTACGAATGCCCGGTAAAGTATTAATTGTAATTCCCTGTTATAACGAGGAGGCCGCAATACCTTCTGTATTGCAGGAGCTTCACCGCACTACATTACCCGGCGGTTATCAATTGCAGATAGCAGTGATCAATGATTGCTCAAAAGATAATTCTGCAAAGGTCGCCCGGCAAAATGGAGCCACAGTGATCGATCTGCCTGTAAATCTTGGAATAGGTGGCGCTGTGCAAACAGGTATCCGTTATGCCCAAGAAATGGGATTTGATATGGCAATCCAATTAGATGGTGATGGCCAGCACCCGCCAAAGGAATTGCCAAAACTCATCAACCGGCATTTGGAGACAGGTGCTAATATTGTTATTGGATCACGCTTTTTAGAAAAGGAAGGGTTCCAGTCGTCATTTGTACGGCGCATGGGTATTAAATATTTTCATTGGTTAAACAAGTTTATGACCGGCCTGAGCATCTATGATAGCACGTCGGGTTTTAGGTTGTTTGACCGAAAAGCCATTCAATTGGCAGCCGCCAATTATCCTGACGAGTACCCGGAACCGGAATCATTAGTGGTATTTTCAAAAGCTGGTTTAAAAATAGAAGAGGTACCGGTGATAATGGCTCCAAGAATGGGCGGCGAATCGTCTATACGCCATTTTGCCTCGTTATATTATTGCTTTAAGGTAACCCTGGCTATGTTGTTTTCATTTATTCGTAAACCCTGATCGCCATGTTAAGGATACAGATCATCACCATTGTGGTGAACATTTTGTTCGTTTTGTACATATCGAGGCTTATCGTTAAAGGCAAGTTGCGTGAAGAATATGCCATTGTTTGGGTGATATGTACAGTGTTTTTAATGGTCTTCTCGTTCTGGACCAACGGACTGGAGCTTTTGCGGCGGCTTACGGGCGTAGTAGTAGCATCTAACCTGGTTTTTACCGGGTTTATTTTCGCTATACTGATCTACCTGCTGCATCTGAGCGTTGTGGCATCAAAACTGCATAACAATAATAAGAAGCTCGCCCAGGAAATATCATTGTTGAAGGAAGAGTTTAATAAACACCTGGAAAAAATGGATAAGTAGTTAAATTAAACTATATGGATCATTCAGCCTGCCCGGTTTGCGGTGCGCCGCTCAAAGTAAAATATCATTTGCGTTTTAACGTATATGAGTGCAAAAATTGCGGTTTGCTGCATTCGGATGCCAGGTTTGAACATTCCTTTGAATCGGCCCTAGAAGCCGGAGCTCGTGATCCGGGGCTTAAGGTCCTGCGGTTGCAAAACTTCATTACTATAATAGCCAAACTAAAGTCGGTTAAAAAAGACGGATTAAGCGGGTTGGAAATAGGCAGCGGCAACGGCTGGTGGCTGGAAACCTGCCGCAGTCAGAAAGTGAACTGCATTGGTATTGAACCTGAGCGTGTTTATGAAGAATATCACAAAGAGCATAACTTGAACATTGTTTATGGTTTTTATCCGGATGTAAGCCCTAAAAAAGAAGGCGGGTACGACTTCATTATTTTTAATGATGTTTTTGAGCATATACCAGATGTCAACAGCCTCATAGAAAGTTTAAAAGCCGACCTGGCTGATGATGGCATACTTATCATTAACCTGCCGATGAGCAGCGGTTTCTTCTACAAAATGGCGAAAGTGCTGCATACCTTCGGACTGAATGATTCTTTAATCCGGTTATGGCAATTTAACTTCCACAGCCCGCACATGAACTATTTTAACGAGGACAACCTGAAATTGCTTTTAAATAACCATGGTTTGAACGCGACAGAGGTGTTCAAGCTGAAATCGCTGGATGTGCAAAGCACCAAAGACAGGATACTGGCTGATAAAGGCATGAGTAAATGGAAGGCATCGGCCATGGCAACAGCCTTAAAACTGTTGAGACCTGTTATTGACAGCTCAGAGCCGGATATTAAAGCGTTCTTTTTTCAGAAGAAATAATACTCTTATTTTTTAGTTTGGTTCTTTTGCGCTGCAATAGCCACAGCAAGATTGTTTTTCAGTCTTTCGTTATTTGGATTTACCCGCAAGCCTTTATTTCCTGCTTCAATAGCCTTGTCCCATTGCCCCAGTTGATTATAGGCAGCGCAAAGGTTGTTATAAGCCAGGTCATAATCTGGCTTTAATTCCAATGCGCTTTCGCACGCAGCAATACACATATTATACATGCGGTAGTTGAAGTAGGTAAGGCTTTGGTTCACATAATCTTCAGCGGTTGGGGCCTTAATCGTTGCTTCCGGGTCAGGATGATGATCTTTTGCCAGCACCAGGTTATTTTTTGCCAGTAAATAGCCTGGTTTCAGACTTACTGCTTTTTGCAATGCTTCAATAGCTTTATCATATTGTGCCAAAGCCATATAAGCAGTACCTATATTATTCCATGCAGCGGCGTAATCCGGCTTCAAAGCAATTGCCTGTTGAGCTGCAGTAATACATGGGGCGTATTTCTTCTCTAAATAATAATCCATGCTTAACTGAAGATACTTTTCTGGTGTCGGTGCTATTTTTACATTATCGGCTTCAACTTCTGCACGGGTTTTCTTTTTATTTGCATCATCCAGGTAAGCAATCGCCTGTTTATCATCAGGCACCAGCTGAATAGTTTTTGCCGCGAGTGTTTTCAGTTGATCCCATTCGCTCAATGCTTCGTAGGTTTTCATCAGGTATATCCTGGCATCGAGATCAGCTGGTGATAACCGGATCGCCGATTCAAGCATTACCTGCGCCTCCTTGTAACGCTCGCGGTTATACAAAAATTCGCCATATAATGTATAATGACTCGGATAGATATCACCTAATACCAAAGCCATTAAATAATTCTTTTCCGCAGAAGCAACATTACCCATTTTTTCGTCGAGTACACCTTTATTCACATAGATGAAAGAATAATTGGGCAATAATGCAAGCGCCCTGTCAAAATACATTCCTGCCTCGGCATAATTACCCTCCTGCTCCTTAATAATGCCATAATTCATTAACCCCCGTCCATTTTTAGGGCTTTTAAGAGTGACGTTCTTCCAGAGGCTTTCTTCACTATGCCATACATTGTTCCGTTTCCAGGTGCCATAGCCACATGCTATAAATAAAATAATCACTGGCGCCCATAACCAGTTGACATTCTTTGCCAGGAAAGAATCCCGATTTTCCATCAGCCTGAAAACGATCAGCCCGATGGCCCAGCTTACGCTTAGTACGAGGCCAACGAACGGGAAAAACATCCGATGATCATTCAGTACCTCGGCTAAAGGAATAATGCTGGATGTTGGCCCGAGAGCGATAAAGAACCATATTATACCAAAGCTTATCGGCCGCAAGATTACTTTTCGCGATGTGTAAAAAATGATCGCGATCATGACCAGGATAAACAGGCAGCCCACAAAAAAGCGCATATCTTTTATACTCTGAAGCGGTGTCCAATCTGTATCAGCGCTCAAGCCTGTCGGCCAGAAGAAGGTGGTGAAATAATGCAGTATAACGAAAGGCTGTGTGATGAGGTATTGTATCGGCGAGTTACCTCCCGGTACCCAAGTTTTAGGGGTAAGCTTGCTAACCAATTCATAAAATCCGGCGCAAACAATGAGTGACGGGATAGTTCTTATTATAGCACGCCCGAATTGTTTTAGATGAGCTTTTTTGAACACATCCAGCAGGCCAATCTTTTCATCAAAAAACAAAGTGTAAAAGAAAAAGATAGGCGCAAACATTACAGCTGGCGGTTTGGCTAATATGCCGATGGCTACCGGGAGAAGATAGATATAGGTTCGGCGGCAAAATGGCGAACAGGCATAAAGTGTAAACCCGGCAACTACCGCCAGCGTAGATTGTACGTCGGCGCGTGCAATGATATAATTAACAGTCTCTGCAACGGCGGGGTGCAATAAATACCAGGCAACAGCAAATAAGGCCACATAAATAACATGCTTATTGTTTGAGGATAGGCCGAATATCTTATTAAAAAAGAATAGCATCAGCACACCTTGCAATAAGAATATTATAAAAGTTGACAAGTGAAAAAAGAAAGGATCATACCCCCCAGCCAGCCAATAATCAATAGCCAGCGACATGGTGGTTACCGGCCTGTACGACTGGTTTTGTGGCAGCACGCTGCTGGTTGTACCGTCCACAAAAAAATGTGGAATGTTTTTGATATTCCGGATGTTAGGATTATTGTAGATAGAATGAGTATCGTCGAAATGAAAGCCATTATAAAAGTGATTGGCATAAACGGCCGTAACAGCCGACAAAATGACGATGATATAGAATATTAGAGTGTTTTTTTTCACAACGGGTTTTATACGGAAAACAGGGCAAAAAATACTAACTTTTGATAAAAT
>JBQCEA010000487.1:0-5350 GCA_051960695.1 Mucilaginibacter sp.
TCAACCATAGTGAATCCCGCCATGCATATAACCGCAGGTATCACCGATAATTTGAGCAATGTTTTCATTTAGAGATAATTGGTTTTACAGGTTAAGAGAACTATTGATAGTAAATTTAGAATATTCAATCATAAATGCAATATCGAACACTGAATATTGAATGATGAACACCGAAGTATTTAAAATTGGATATTCGAAATTTAATATCGAACACTGAATATCGAATAATGAACACCGAAGTACTTCAACATTCGAAATTGGATATTCGACATTCGAAATTTAATATCGAATAATGAACATCGAAGTACTTCAACATTCGAAATTGGATATCCGAAATTCGACATTATCCCATCAATTTATATTGAACGCTGAATATCGAATAATGAATACCAAAGTACTCCAAATTCGAAATTGAACATCCGAAATCCAACATCATCATATATTCCACCAGTACGTCCACTTGATCACCAGCTGCCGGTTTCTGGGCTGGTAGGGCGACGGTATAGAATTCTCGCCATACACTATAAAGAAATCCGATGCCGGGCGATAGCGCCACTGGAAACGGGTGTTGATGTTCATGTTTCGTTGCTGATCGTCGTACTGCACATAAGTGGTAAAGTACAGCGTATTGGTAAAGGTCACATCCACTTTTGGGCCAACGAGAATAAACCGCGTATCTCCATAAGGCTGTGGCAGGCGCAGATCGGTATAATTACCATTCACGGCGATATTCACATACGGCTGTATACGGTAACCAATAGTGCCGCTGAACGATAAGCGGTGCCCGTTATCATAATATCCTCCACCCGTAGCCTCCAATTGGTAAGTGAAAACACTTTGTGGTTTCGACGACCATAAAATATCCAGCGTATTATAGCGGTGCTGGGTACCAATTGCCAAACTGTCCCTGCCGGTATTTGTCGGGTCGAAAGGCTGCTGGAGTTTCACATAATCGTTTATGCCGGATATGGTAAGTGCGCTCCGGTTGCGGAAGGTGAGAATGTACGACAGCACACTTTCATTATCCGTCCGCTGGAAGCTTTCGTTGAAATAATAGTTCGACGTAAACTGTATGCCATGACTTAATATCGGTCCTTTTTTAGGGAAGAAATTACGTAGTATCAGCGGATTGATCTTTACATAACCTACGCGCGGTACATAACCCACCGCAGCATTATAATTCTTGCCTACATATTCCTCCTGCAAATACAACTGCCAGTATTTACTGAAATATTGCACATGATCAGCCAGTACAAGGTCATGACCTTCCTTACCCGGTGTAAAGGATTTCAACCCTAATAGCTTGCCCGTCCACATGTTACTGGTTGAGGACAGGTTAAATTCAGCGCCCACGTTGCTATTGTTGAGGTTGGTAACACCCGGTATTGAGCCTGTAATATCCTTATTAACAAAGATGAAACCAATATTGGAACGGTCGAGCACACGGCGTTGCAGGGTGATCACACCATAATTGGCACCATCGATGCTGTTTGCGGCTGAGTTCTCGGTTTGAATGTCCATCGCCCCTATGCGCCAGTCCTTGTTAAGCTTACCGGTAAGCCTCGCACCAAAATCAATAGGCTGATTTAAGCCAATCTGCCTCGAAAAGAACGGCCGTATATCCGAATACCCGAACTTGTAGAAAAGGTCGCCGTTCTCTAAAAAGAACTGCCGTTTCTCCGGGAAGAACAACTGGTAACGACTCAGGTTGATCACCTGCTGGTCGACATCCACCTGTGAAAAATCCGGGTTAACGGTCAAGTCGAGGTTGAGTGATGGAGTGACCGATATTTTAGCATCGCCGCCTATCTCCTTTTTAAATTGCGGTGCTGTGCCTGCCTGGTAATCTTTGGTAACACCTGCCAGTGCATAGGGTATCACCGACACATTGCTGCTCGACGTCGGCGGGTCTTCATCCCAAACCAAAGTACCTGTATAAGCCAATGACGCCGTAGGAAACTGCCGCGGAACAGGCGCCCAGGCTGATTTCTCTGCCGCCTTCAGGTCATTCCGACTAAAGTTGATTCCCCATTCCCTTATCCCCTTTTTATAACGGATACTTTTGAAAGGTATCGCCGCCTCGAATATCCATTTATCCGGGTAGGTTTTTACTGCCGAGTACCATTTGTTATCCCAGTTCAGGTCGACACTACCGCCTGCATACATGCTGCCGTCCCACTGCCCGCCGGCTGCATTAGCGCCGAAGGTAAAGCCATCGGTACGGGCGTCGAAAGGGTCGATAAAGAAAATAAAGTTGTCGTTCTTCACAAAGTTAAAATCCCGCTTCATCGATTCCACCATGTAGGGCCCGGCCAGCAAATTATAATTGATCACCAGGATGTAGAGGTTCTTGTCGTCATAGGTCATGCGCACCACCGTCTTTACTTTTGACAGGCTGGTATCCATTGGCAATACCATGTGGAAGTTATCAGCCGAATCTGCTGCGAGCCATGCGGGCTCATTCATAACGCCATCGATAGAGATAGCCGAATTGGCCCGTTTGATGTGATAACGATACTCTGCGTTGGCTTTTTGCGCCCAAGCCCTGTCCGCGAAAAAGCCGCAAACAGCTAGGAAAATAAGGAATTTATAATTTAGAAATTGGTAAAAAGCTTTCAATACAAGCGGTTTATAATTGACAGGCTTAATATAACAGCAATTAACTAAATTTTTAAGTAAAAAATTTCTGTTACAAATAATTTACAATTGGGGGTTAATACAGGTGTCACACTGAGCCCCGTCGAAGTGTGTGCGATGGCCTTTACCCGCATGCTTCGAGTGCCTCAGCATGACACCTTACCTTCGCCTTGACGGTTATCTTTTGTTTCACCCGTTTCACTCACCACAGTACTGAAACAGTGAAACAGGTGAAACGCTATCCCCGCGTCATTGTGAGGAGGCGATAGCGACGAAGCAATCGCGAACTATGCATCGTGGCGTTGACTGTCCTATGAAGAGATGGCTTCGTTCCTCGCCATGACGGTTGGTTTTTGTTTCAGGCGTTTCACTCACCACAATACTGAAACAGTGAAACGCTGACAACAAAGGGTGTCACACTGAGCCCCGTCGAAGTGTGTGCGATGGCCTTTACCCTTATGCTTCGAGAGCCTCAGCATGACATCCAGAGGGAACCTAAACGCCATATATGGTCGCCTGTCTATCGTATAAGATTTCTCTTCGTTCCTCATCGAAATGACACGGACTTTTGTTTCACGCGTTTCACTCACCACAGTACTGAAACAGTGAAACAGATGAACCGCTATCCCCGCGTCATTGCGAGGAGACGATAGCGACGAAGCAATCTCCGAACTATGCATCGTGGCGTTGACTGTCCTATGAAGAGATGGCTTCGTTCCTCGCCATGACGTTTGTTTCTGTTTCACGCGTTTCATGCACCACAGTACTGAAATAGTGAAACAGGTGAAACGCTGAATCACAAAACTGAGTAGTGAAGTATATTATTAAGTACCTGTTAATTTATCCCCTTGGGGGATATAACACAATTCTTCAAAACTTTTAATAAAAATAATAATCTCATCATCTTTCGTTGAATGGAAAAGTCCTTTGGCGAGACCAAGAGCTAGTTTTAGTTTCTTTTCAATATTTTCTATCTCAATTTTTTCCGCTTCAGCATTTATCTTACGTGTTTCTGCTTGACATTTTTGCTTTGTCGCTAATTTTAACTCAATTTCAGCTAACAAGTTTTCATTTTCAATAGAAGCCTTTTCCAGTTTGGCATTAGCAAATTCAATAACATTGGCAGTTACTCTCTTTAGCTCTTCCCTAGTCGTGCCTCCTGTATTATAATTTATCTTAGCTTCTAATAATTCTGTCATAAGATTAATCAATTTGGGTTTTAGTTTAACCCAAAGCGTTTTGTCTTCCCCTTCAACATAAACTTTGGTGAAGCTCTTGATTTCAAATTCGCTGTTTTCCTGCTCCATCACTATTATGCTAATTCAATTTTACATTCAAACTGCGACATCCCAATTATTTTCAAATAATCGCCACCTATACCCGAATATAATTCAGATAATAGTCCTATTATTTCTTTTATTTCATCATTTGAAAAATCGTCTCTACTGAAAATTAACTCCAAAGGAGAATTCTCTTTTTCATACGTTGCTTTCTTTTTGAGCTTTGAAATCCTTTCCTTTGTTTTTCTTAGATGTTCTTCTATAGTGGTCTCTTCAAGGACAGACGACGTATTGGTCGATTGAGTATCTTTAATATTCTCATCTTTCGGATCTAACTCCTTGATAGAAGAAATAATTGAAATGTTATCTTTTATAAAGTCATTTACTAATTCGTAATTGATATTGAATTTAGATAACACTTCACTAAAAAAAACATTTTCATCTCGCAAAATTGATAGCAAAATATGTTCGGAACCAATTGTATCATTTCCTAATTTTTTAGCGTCCAAATAAGAACTTTTCAGCGCGGTTTCAAAAGCTTTTGAAATAGGCATACTGCCATGCGATTCTAATATTGGACCCTCGATGCCCTCGACCACATTCTTCTCATGCAAATAGCTCAGAAATCTAAATAATTCAATTTCTAATTCGTTCGTATCTACCTTTAAACTTTCTAGTATAAAGAAAGCACGATTTTTATTCCCCTCTCTGTTCAAAGGATCTTTTATAATAGCCAGCAAAAAATGTTCAGATTCTATTCGACTATTGTTGATTTCTATGGCAATAAATCTTGAAAGCTTTATGAGACTTTTTGCCCTCTCACTAAATTTTGACTCCATTCTTATTAAGGGTTTATTTTTTAAATTTAAGAATATTTATAAAAATGTACCAACCGTCTTTTCACCCAATTATCAATTTTCTTTATTTACTAATAATTAATTTAAGATATAAAATAAAGATTGTTCTTTATGAATACATATTTATCTTTATATTTGACCATTCGCTTTGCTTAACCCCCATTCTGTTTCACTGTTTCATTTGCTGCAACCTGTAACACCTGAAACACCGTGAAACACTGATAATCTCGTTGTGGCAGGGAAGGAACCGCACCGGCCAACAGCTTATCGCAGAGCGAACAACAACTTAAAACATATTTAAATCTTATTCATTATGCAAGAAAACCCTCCGTTCCTGCGGCCGGGCGAAGCCGCGGGGCTACCCACCTTTTCGCCAAAGATCGATCTCTCCGATCTGGAAACTAACCAGGCTCCGGCTATTGATGCCAAAGTCCTCACCCAAAAAATTAAAGAACAACTACTGCACGACAATGAGGAATATTGGTCGCAGGAAAATGATGTACGCGGATTGTTTTTGATCCGTCCGGTTAAGAAATGGATAGACGAGGCCCGCAATGAGCCTGTCCCCAAAATGCT
>JBQCEA010000488.1:0-3025 GCA_051960695.1 Mucilaginibacter sp.
AATCGATCACGCGCTCACCTTTGGGAGTTTTGAAAATACGCACCGGCTTAAAGGTCTCATGCTTTTTAATCATTTCGTTGTAAGTGGCCAGCAGGATATTTTTCGGATAGTCCTGTACCTGTACACCGCTCCATGCCGAATCATTAAAACCTGCGTTTGTCCATCCCGTTTGTTCCTTGTTATGGTCGATTGTTTCGCCGTTGTATATTTCGCTGTAAAGCACTTCGCCTGTTGATGATTTCCAGCTTTCATCCGAAGTAATGATACCCGTGCTGCCATCTTCATACGTAATATTGACCTGCATCAGCAGAGCTATATCCCTGCCATACACATTCTTTTTGTCAGCGTAGCCGATAACTCCCCGGTACCAGCCATTGCCCAGCATTACCCCTATGGCGTTCTGGCCTTCTTTCAGCATGTCGGTCACATCATAAGTTTGATATTCCAGCCGGTGACTATAGCTTGTCCAGCCGGGAGTAAGGTAAGCATCTCCTACCCGCTGACCGTTTATCCGAGCCTCGTACATGCCATGTGCCGTTATATAAGCTACTGCCGACCGTATCTTTTTATGCAGATCAAATTGCTTGCGCATCAGCGGGCTTGGGCGGTTTAATGTATCCTCCGCAAAGCCCGGTGTTATCCATTTAGCTTTCCAGTCGGAAGTATTAAACAGCGCTGTTTGCCACCATGCAGTCGTGCTCCATTGCGAAGCAGCGCCATGATTGTCCCACACCTTTACACGCCAGTAGTATTTAGTACCGGAAGCTAACGGTTTGCCTTTATAAGTAATAAATACCGATGAATCTGATGATATCTTCCCCGAATCCCATATATGCCCTTGAAATTCCGGGCTCTCGCTTACTTCAATACGGTAGGCCGTTTGCATTTCATTCCGTTTGTCAGAATTTAATTGCCACGAGAAGCGGGGTTGTACTACGTCCATCCCTAAAGGATTTGTTCGGTTTTCGCAGAGCAGGTTACTTACTTTTACCTGAGCGCAGCAAACAGTTGCCACTAATTGCATGGCAAATAGGAGATAGGGTCGTTTCATTTAATTAAACTGTGGTTTATTTTTATGTGCCTATCGTCTGTGAGGACACAGACGATGGCGTTCGAAACCAAATCTAATTAAATCGGAATAGAATAGCTACCCTGTAACGTGGATTTTATTTTTCAGAAATGACTGGTTTCAGCAACATGCCGTTTCTGGAAACTGTATATCAGGTATATTAGCGCAGGGAGTATAAAACAGCTGCCTATTATCAGCGCTAAACCAAGCGCGGTGATGGTTTTGTCATCACCCCTATTCTCAAGAAGCGATAAATATCCGCCATGTTTCAGGATAACAATGTTAGGGTAGTGCTTGTAGGTTACAGTCAACAATATCATCGTGATCTGGAAACCGGCCAGCAGGCGCAAGGTACGGGCGCGGCCTTTGTAGATCATCAGCCATAAAACGATGAGCGATATAGTTGCAGCAGCTACAGCAGCAATGCCTACCGGACTACCAAACACCCAGTTAACCAAAGGAATGCCATCGGCAATGGCGCATAAAAACACTATCGAGCCAGATATAACGGCAGCTACATTCATTTGCATGGCCTTGCGCACAAACCTCCGGCGTTCGCTATCATCACGGGCCTCACCGATGAGGAAAATAGCCGCAATAAATCCGCAGAGAGAAGCTGTAAAAAAGCCGATAGAAACCGAAAACCAATTGAGCCAACTGGATATATAAGCCGAAACAAAAGTATTGGCATGTGTATCGATCTGCCCCGAAACTGCGCTGCCTGCAATAATGCCTAAAAACAAAGGTGTGATAAAGCTTGAATACACGAATATCTTATTGTAGACCTTCTGCATATTATCAACCACGGCATCATAATTACGAAAGGCAAAGGCGGTACCACGGGCAATAATGCCCAGCAGCATCACAACAAGCGGTATATGCAGGTGAATGGACATGGTTGAATATATCTCCGGAAAACCGACAAACAAGATCACAATAGCAATAATGAGCCACATGTGGTTAGCTTCCCATACCGGGCCAATAGCCTGGTAACTGATGCGACGGGTTTTAACCTTATTATCTTCAGAAGTAAATAACTCGATGATACCGGCGCCAAAATCAGCTCCGCCCAAAAGCAGGTAAAGTAACAAAGCCAGCCATAAAAATCCGATCACTACGTACAACATAAATTTATCAATTTATTCAGATGCCGAAACATCATACATTCTTGGTACCATTTTAATTTGCCTGTACAGCATGAACGCCACCACCAGGCTCAACGAAAAATACACAGCCGTAAACAGGTAAAACGAATACTGAATACCCGGCATAGGAGTTACCGCTTCGGAAGTACGCATAACGCCTTGTATCACCCATGGCTGGCGGCCAACTTCAGTTACCGTCCAACCGGCTTCTACCGCAATAAAACCTATCGGCGTTGCCCATGCGAATAATTTAAGGAACCAGGCCTTACTGAACCACTTTTTCTTTTTCAGCAGGGCCGTGAAATACATTAATGATAAGGCCAGCATCAGCATACCAAAACCAACCATAACCTGGAAGGCATAATGCGTGATGGCTACCGGTGGCTGATCTATCTTCGGTATCTGGTCAAGGCCTTTTACCTCAGCATTAAAACTATCATAGGTCATGAAACTAAGCATACCCGGCAGCTTGATAGCATAATTTACCTGTTTGGTTGCTGTATCGGGAATACCGCCAATGATCAGCGTCGAGAACTTCTCCGTTTTAAAATGAGCCTCCATTGCAGCCAGTTTTGCAGGCTGTCTTTTGGCTACACTTTTTGCTGAAATGTCACCGCTTAAAGGCTGCAATATTGCCGCTACAGCCGCAAACACAATGGCAATACGAAATGCCATGTAGTGAAACTTTGGATTTTTTCGACGGACGATCATGAACGCATGCACACCTGCGACTGCAAAACCCGTGGCTGCAAACGCGGCTATGGACATGTGCAGCGCCTGCTCGAACCATGCCTGGTTGAACATGGCTTTC
>JBQCEA010000489.1:0-2789 GCA_051960695.1 Mucilaginibacter sp.
AGTTGATAGAACAATAATGTTAAGCTTATTTAAGTGCAATGTTTTTGCCTTATCATCATAATCAGGCAACTTGCAATTCTGCAGGATAGAAATAAATACAGACAAATAATTTTCTATGTTTTCATATGAAATAGTAACAGCCTTAACTTTATCCACATACCGAAGCCGATAAAAAAAATTACCGCTTATTATTTCTTCCGACAGCTTGAAATCAAATTCAGTAATAAGAAAATTAAAATAGGTCTTTACGGTTTCTGTATATTGATTTCCTGCTATCATATAAAAGATAATATTTTTTTCCCAAGCTGGCGCGAGTATGCTAGATTGGCCTGTAAGGTTGCGTACTCGTGTCTTTTATTATTAGCCCTCGCAGTTATTGGTTGCATCGATCATATTTCCGTCCACGCCGGGTCTCCCAACGGGGACCCGGCGGTGCAGATCGGCGATCATAAAAGTGATGATAATGATTTGCCACTATGTTCAAAATGCAAATGGTTGATTAGCAAGTGTTCATGAGTGTTCACGCGCTATGAACGTGAACACTTAAATACTGCTTCGCAGTTGCTCATTGCATCGATCATATTCTAAAAGTATGTAAAGACTTGTTATTAACAAAAAAGACCGGATATTTTAAAACCCGGTCTTATATTTTAAAGCTGAATCAACCTTTAACCTTTATCCTTTCACCTTACTTAGTAGCAGGAGCGTTCCAAACATTGTTTTTCCTGTCAACATCAGGTAACTGATGATCCGGGTCAAGTTCCAACGACTGGATAGTTGAGGTTGAAGGATACACGAATATCCATGTACCGCCGCGCTGCCAGATATTTACAGGCAAGTGTATTGTTTCGGTTTTGCCGTTAGCCTGGGTAATTTTCAACTCAACCGGCATAGCCAATTTATCAATGTTTACCAGCGTAATTAACGCGCCGTTCTCCGGTTTGTCTTTTACATATTTTACACCTTCAATAGCCTGGTCGAGTTTCCAGGTGGTGAAAAACCATGGTTTAAAGAACCAGTTCAGGTCTTCGCCGGAGGCATCATTCATCGCCCTGAAAAAGTCGTAAGGCAATGGGTGTTTAAATGCCCAATGCTTAATGTACTCATTAAATGCATAATCAAAACGATCAGGACCAAGCACTACGTTACGCAGGATATCAAGTCCTAATGAGGTTTTGAAATAATACTGACCATATTCATTCTGCGCTTCAGGAGCAACCATCAGCGGATCTTTTTCGCGCAGCATCATGCGTGCAATATTATTTGCAGGCCTGTTTTTAGCATTGAAGTACTCGCCATTATTGAATTTCTCTGTAGAGTACTGGTTAATAAAGGTGTTAAAGCCTTCGTCCTGCCACATATACTTGCGCTCGTTAGAACCTACGATCATCGGGAACCAGTTATGACCGATCTCGTGGGTAATATCTCCCCAAAGACCGCCGTTTTTCAGGTTGCTTAAGCAAAAAATAATACCCGGGTACTCCATACCCAATGCCACACCTGATACGCTTACAGCTGAGTTCCATGGATATTCGAAGTATTTTTTAGAGTAGATCTCCATGCTGTTTTTCAGGTATTCGGTAGAGCGACCCCATGAATCGTTACCGGCACTTTCCACGGGGTAGGCCGACATAGCAATTCCCTTGCGGCCTGATGGAAAGTTAACCCTTGCGCCATCCCAGATAAAAGCATCTGATGCAGCCCATGATACGTCGCGGGTGTTCAGCATTTTAAAGTGCCAGGTTTTAGTTCCTTTGGCATTGTCATCTTTGCCTACTTCTTCCGGTTTAATGATCATCACGGTTTTATCGCTGTTGCGGGCTTGTGCCAAACGTGATTGCTCGGTAGCAGAAAGAACCTGCTGCGCATTTTGCAGATCGCCCGAACCTACAACCGTCATGCTTGCCGGTGCAGTAATGTAGTATTCGTAATCGCCGTAATCGCAGTAAAACTCACCTAAACCCATGTAAGGTAGTGTGTTCCAGCCCTCAACGTCGTCATAAACGCACATGCGTGGGTACCATTGGGCAATTTCATAAACCCAGCCTTGTTTAAATTTCTTGCGGCCCATACGGTCGGCGCCGTAGAATGGTATAGCAAAGTTGTAGTTTACTTTTACCTGTATTTTTTCGCCGTGGGCAGCCATTGGTGTTTTTAACCTTACCTGCATACGGGCGTCGGTTATTACCGGGTCAACTTTATAAGTTTGGCCTTTGTAGGTAACCGATACCGATTCGATATGGTAACCACCGCGATTAAAGCCCTTAACATCGAAACGGTCGCCGCCAATAGGAGTGGTTGCTGCACCACGCGAATCTGGTTTAAATAAATTCTGGTCAAGCTGCAGCCATAAATAATCCAGCTTATCCGGGCTGTTATTAGTGTAAGTGATCTGGACTTCGCCGGTTATGGTTGTGTCCTGACCTTCAGTAAGTTTAGCATGAATGTTATAATCAGCACGGTTTTGCCAATAGTTTGGGCCGGGCTGTCCATTCGCCGAACGGGTATTGCCTGTTGTTACCGGCCATGTAACAGGGCCGAAGACCTCCTTATGGTCGTATTTAATTGAGTCGGGAGAAATTTGGGCCGAAGCGTTTGCAGCAAGCAAAAGCGCCATGCCAACCCCCGCAAGGTGGGTTAATTTAAAACAGTTCATTATTGAAAATTTGATAATTGAAAAGCAAATAAACCAAATTTATTTGATGATGTTTAAACTGAAAGGCTGAAAAGTTGAAAATGTGATAATTGCATACTTTTTCGAACATTCAAATTATCCTGTTTTAGTCTTA
>JBQCEA010000490.1:0-2847 GCA_051960695.1 Mucilaginibacter sp.
GGCATAAACCCCGTTTGTCCCGGCGACACCCGGCAGGAAATAACCAGCCCGGTTTTCAGCAAAATTACCGTGCGAACTCCCGCCGCCAACGGCAACGTCAAAAACTTTACTATAACGGCGCTGCATAATAGCGACAGGAACATCTATATCCAAAGCGCCAGGCTGAATGGCAAAACCTATAACAAATGTTATCTCGATTATAAAGAAATAGCTGCCGGCGGGCAACTGGAATTAGTAATGGGGCCGCAGCCTAATAAAAGCTGGGGCATTCCGGGTAAAGACACAAAGAATTGATAAAGATAAATACGAACTATGAAAAAACTTATACTGCTGCTGGCTCTTGTGGCTGGTTATCAATTAAGCAAGGCGCAAACAGTAGCTCCCTTTAAGGCGGGTGACCGGGTGGCTTTTGTCGGTAACAGCATTACCGATGGCGGCCATTACCACTCGTATATCTGGCTTTACTACATGACACATTTCCCTAGCGCGCGTATCACTTGCTTCAACGTTGGTATTGGTGGCGATTGGGTGGGCCAAATGTATGATCGTTTGGATGACGATGCACTCTCTAAAAAACCTAATGTGCTCACGCTAACCTGGGGTATGAATGATTGCGGGTATTTTGAATGGTACCGCAAGGATGCGGCCGATTTTATGAAAGCTAAGATCGACAACTCTTATAAATACTACGGAATGCTGGAGCAGAAACTTTTATCGCATCCTGAGATCCGTAAGATCATTATCCTGGGCTCTCCTTATGACGAAACCAGCAAATTCACCAATAAAAATCTTTATCCCGGCAAGGCAGAGGCGTTTTCAAAGATCATTGATTTCCAGGAAGCTGCCGCAAAGAAGAACAATTGGGGTATTGTTGATTTCTTCCACCCGATGCGTACTATCAACCTGGAAGAACAAAAGCGCGACACGATGTTCAGCCTGACGCCAAATGACCGTATACATCCTGATAATGACGGACATATGATAATGGCTTACCTGTTCCTGAAAGCGCAGGGATTAGCCGGTCATCCGGTTGCCGATGTAGAGGTTAATGCTAAAAATCTGAGGGTACTGAGATCAGGTAACTGCAAGATCACCAAACTGGCGGGCAGCGCCGATTCGGTTTCATTTTATTACCTGGCGCAATCGCTGCCCTATCCGCTCGATACCTTACCAAGAGGGTGGGGAAACCACAAAAGCCAGGCTGATGGGTTAAAACTGGTGCCATTTACTGCTGAGTTTAACCAGGAACTGCTGAAAGTAAAAGGTTTGAAAGACGGTAATTATAAGCTGATGATCGACGGGCAACCTATCGGCAGCCGCACAGCAAAGGAACTGGAGGGCGGCGTTAACCTGGCTGAGATCAAATCGACACCAGAGTACCAGCAGGCTGTTCAGATACAGCAGTTGAACGAAGAAAGATGGGATATTGAGCGCAGGATAAGAGAGTACAAGTGGATGGAATACGACTTCCTGAAAGGTAAGAACATGCTTTACCAGGACGGCGTTGCTGCAATGGATACTGTAAATAAATACGCACAAAAAGATCTTTTTGTCAATGGCAACAAAGACAACTTTACCCGCGCACGTTTCAAAAACCTGCGCGATGCCTGGCAAAAAGAAATGGATGTGCTTGTTGACGAGATCTATGCGATCAACAAACCGCAAAACCGTCTTGTAACGATTGTACGTGAGAATTAAAATTCCAAACCTGATTGATATGCTATTCCGATTATCTAAGAGATTATACTTGAGCGGCCTTGGATTGATGCTGTTCTGCCTGCATGCGAACGCTGCAAAGGTAGATACCGTTGTAACACACAGCAGTATTATGAATAAAGACATCAAAGCAGTGGTTATCAGTCCTGATAACTATAGTAAAAAGGTTAAATATCCTGTACTGTACCTGCTTCACGGTTTCAGCGGTAATTATTCAGATTGGGTGAAAAAAGCGCCCAACGTTATTCCCCTGGCTGATAGGTACCACTGTTTGATCGTATGCCCTGACGGAAATTTCGCCAGTTGGTATTTCGATAGCCCGATGAGTAGAGAGTGGCAGTATGAAACTTATGTTGCCAACGAACTGGTTTCGTGGATCGATCAACACTATTCAACCATTGCCAATCGTTCGGGGAGGGCAATCACAGGCCTCAGCATGGGCGGCCATGGCGCTTTGTTTCTCGCAATCAGGCACCAGGATACTTACGGAGCCGCAGGAAGTATGAGCGGATGTGTAGATCTTATCCCATTTTCAAAAAGCTTTGGTATCAGCCAGGTACTTGGCGATTATGAAAGCAATCCGCAGCGATGGAAAGATAACAGCGTTATCAATATGCTCGGTCAAATAAAGCCGGATTCGTTATCGCTCATATTTGATTGCGGTTATAGTGATGGGTTTTACCCTTCAAATATGGAGATGCATAACCGGTTAGTCCAAATGAAGGTCCCGCACGATTTTATCGTACGGGAGGGCGGGCATACCTGGGAGTATTGGAGCAATTCCATCGTTTACCAGATGCTATTTTTTAGCCGCCATTTAAGCGGCTGGCAGCAACAAATAAGCTTTTCCGGCTCTGAATAAGCCACGGTTACCCAAGTCTTGACCAAAATTAGGCCGGAGTGTAAAAAAATGTTAAAAAAGTTTTAAAAATAATTTGCTAAATCGATTTTATGATATAATTTAGCAATACAATTATAACCCGCCAACGGCGAATTAAGAACCAATTATATCGGTAGTGGCCTCGTTGCTGCTGCTTTAAAAGAACAAAATGCTGGTTGTAGACTTATAGTATGAAGAAACTTTACCTCTGGTGCCTTTCGGCTGTTTTAATTTCCTTCGTGTCTTGTAAA
>JBQCEA010000491.1:0-6415 GCA_051960695.1 Mucilaginibacter sp.
GTTTATTTAACTTTAAAGAAAAAATTAAACAAGTCGAAATTATGTCCTGAATGCCTGTTTTTCCCGCTCATTTAGCAGGAAATTGCATTTTGTTAAAAAACTTGGTGTCATAATTACACATTTGTTAATTTTACTTTAATGAAAACGTTACCGGGAACGTTCCCGGAATAATAACTGTTAAAACGACAATTTTAAATGGTAAAAAAAGTTTTTTTCTGCGCGTTTTTGCTTTTTGCACAAAATTTTTTGCTGAAAGCCCAGGTCAAAGTAACCTTTAAAACAACAAAAATTCCGTCCTCAAAAGATCAAAGTACATCCCTGTTTTTAGCAGGCGATTTTAACAATTGGAATCCTGCTGATAAGGCTTCAGAAATGACGCCTGATGCGACAGGTTCATACATGCTAACCAAATCTTTTTCAAAAGGTTTTTATCATTTCAAAGTTACGCGTGGAAACTGGCAAACGGTGGAGTGTACTTCCTCTGGTAAACCAATAGATAACCGCAGCATCGATCTTGAACGCGACACTACGATCAACCTGGATATTGCAGGCTGGCAGGATAATTTTAAGGCGCCGGAAAAAATGCATACAGCAAGTGCCAATGTACACATCATCAGCGAAAAGTTTGATATGCCGCAGCTTGGCCGTCAGCGCCGGGTTTGGATATATCTGCCTTCCGATTACGCTTCATCTGACAAGAAATACCCGGTAATTTATATGCACGACGGGCAGAACCTTTTTGATGCTTACACATCAGGTTATGGCGAATGGGGGGTAGATGAGATATTGAATAAGCTGCCTGTCAAAGAGCAATGTATTGTTGTAGGTATAGACCACGGCGGCGAATACCGCATTACCGAATATGATCCCTATGATACCAAATATGGTAAGGGAAGGGGCGATGATTATGTAGAGTTCCTGGTAAAAACACTTAAGCCTTATATAGACGCACATTATCGAACCAAAACTGATGTGAAGCATACAACTATTGCCGGCAGTTCGATGGGAGGCTTAATATCTATGTATGCTATTCTTAAATACCCGGGTGTGTTTGGGAATGCGGGTATATTTTCACCTGCCTTTTGGATATCGCCTGAAATATATACTTATGCCACCCAACGTAAATTAAAGAAATATTCAAGGATGTATTTCGTTTGCGGCGGTGCAGAAAGCGACAGCATGGTGGCGGATATGGAAAAGATGGTTGAGCTGATCAGGAAGAAAGGCGTAAGCGAGCAAAATGCACCCGAAGTAGTGATCAAAGGTGCTCAGCATAATGAAAAGCAGTGGAATGGGGACTTTCCCGACTTTTATAAATGGTTAACCTCACCTCAAACCCCTCTCCGGTAGAGAGGGGCTTAAGCTTTTAAAAAGTCCTCCCTACCGGGGAGGATTAGGAGGGGTTCTAATCTCCATCCTGGCTGCCATACAACCAGGTTTCATTATTGCCAACCGGCAGGTTAACCATTCCGCCGTGATCCATTTGCCACCAGAAACGCAGGCGTGGCCTTGTCCGGTTACCGATCTCGTTCATCGAGTCAGCGTCATATAAACGACCGTTAACCATCACGTACTTAATTTTCTGACTGTTGCGGATATCCACCAGTGGATTATCATTTAGCACGATCAGGTCGGCTAATTTGCCAATTTCAAGCGAGCCTATTTCTTTATCCATGCCAAGGTAAGAAGCGCCGTTTATGGTTGCGCAGCGAATGGCCTGCAATGGTGTTATGCCGCCTTGTGCAAGCATCCAAAGCTCCCAATGTGCGCCAAGGCCCTGCAATTGGCCATGTGAGCCCAAATTCACTTTAGTACCCCCATCTGCTATCTGTTTTACATATCGGGAAACTTCGATGTGCCCATAATCACCATATTCTGAAGTGGTACGGCGGCGGGAGCGTGCATCTACAATGGATTGCGGTGTAAAGCTCAATAAATGCTCGTTTTTCCAAACTTCAGTGCGGTCGTACCAGTAATTCTCACCGAACTGTGTACCATAGCAAACGATCAGTGTTGGCGTATAGCCCGATTTGCTTGCGTTCCAAAGCGCTTTTACATCTTTATATACAGGCACAACAGGAATGTTATGCTCAATGCCGGTATGGCCATCCAATATCATGTTCATATTGGTAAAGAAGGTCGATCCACCTTCAGGCACTACCTCCATTTGCAACTGTCGTGCAGCTTCAATGATCTGCTGGCGCTGCTCACGGCGCGGCTGGTTATAGCTTTTTACCGAAAATGCACCAACATCTTTTAACCTGCGGATATTTGACTTGGCGTCATCCAAACTATTGATCACGGCTTTGAAATCTCCATCAGCGCCATATAAGATAGTACCGGTTGAATATATTCTCGGCCCAACCATTACCCCCGCTTTTACCATTTCAGCCTGGCTGAAAACCATTTCCGTGTTGGTGGACGGGTCGTGAGAAGTAGTTACACCGAAAGCCAGGTTGGCAAAGTAGTTCCAGTCCTGCTGCGGTGATATACCATCAGGACTTGGATGCAAATGTGCATGCACATCAACAATGCCCGGCATTATTGTCTTGCCGGTAGCATCATATACCAGTGCATCAGCAGGTATTTGCACATCAGATGCTTTACCAATAGCGACTATTTTGTTTCTGTCAATAACTATGGCGCCATCCTCAATAACGTCGTCACCCTTCATCGTAATAATACGTGCGTTCTTAAAGGCTATCTTGCCATTCGGTACATCAGTCTTTAATTTAAGGCCGATGTCTGTCCCAACCGTATCAATGGCGGGAGTTTTATCTTTAGCGCCCTCCTCATACGGGGATGCGTTTTGTATATCGCGTACAAAATATTTAGGGCCCAGCGTCCACATCAGTTTTTGGCTGTCTTTGCTCCAATGCAAATAAGTGCCTGCATCGCGGGTAAGCTTACTTAATGGGATAGCTTTATTGGAAGCTGACAGATCCTGCGGACTACCCGTGTTCACCATCGGAGTGATATAACAGTTGTACAATTCTGTAAATGCCATCCATTTACCATCCGGACTTGGCGCAAACTGTGTGGTGTATTTAGATGTATAAAGCGTCCGTTGATTGGCACCGGTGGTGTCCATCACCCTGAAGGTTTTGTTGTCACCATCAGAGCTTTGATAATAAATATGAGAATCATCAACCGAGAATTGTGGCCGGATACCATTATCAATGATCATTTTAGGTTTTCCTCCGGTTGCAGACATCACATATATTCCCGGGTCTTTACCATAAGCATAGCCCAAAACGTCATTGCCTTCGCCTTTACGGAAGATCACCTTATCACCTTTATTTGAGAATTTTGGCGAATAATAAAAGCCCTTGTCAGCTGTAAGCCGTGTGATGGCATGTGTGGTCAAATCAATGCGGTTTATAGCTCCTTTAAGCTCATCATTCCAATCAACATATATTAATGACTTACCGTCCGGACTAAAACATGGTTCGTATTCCAGGTCAGCGGTACTGTCAATGCGCGTTGGTATCCCATCAGGAAGTGTTTTGGTGTAGATATGTCCCGCAGCATTAAATGCCACTTGTTTGCCATCAGGCGAAGTGGTTAGCTGGCGGATCATTTTTACCGTAAATTCATCCTGGAAAACCCGCTGCTGAAAATGCAATGCCTCTGTTATAGTTTGCGTGGTGGTAACCTCGAATGGTATTTGGGTAGCATTAAGGGTGGTTATGTCCAGGTTCCATATTTTGCCCTTGGCATAGAAGATAATGTTTTTACTGTCGGGCGTCCAGTTGAAGTTTGGATACACACCGAATATGGCCCACGTTTCCTGCTGATCTTTGGAAAGATCGTCATATACCGGCCATTCTTCACCGGTCGCCAGGTTTTGAAGATATAATACTGACTTTAAGCGAACGCGTCTTACAAAAGCAAGTAGCTTGCCATCTGGTGATATCTGAGGCCGGCAAGCACCGCCTGCACCTCCGGCAACGGTTTCTACCTTGCCCGTTTCCCGGTTCATCCGCCGGCTCGCATAAATGCCTTTATATGGGTCTTGATTATATTCAAAATAAGGGCCGGGCGTCATGTCCTCGCTCCAGTAAACATACTTACCATCTGGCGAAACAATAGGCTCGCCCGCATCCTGCTGGTCATTTTTGCGTTTGGTGAGCTGTATGCCTTCACCGCCATTTATATTGTACAGCCACATCTCGCCTGCGCCAAGTGAACGTGTGCCTGTAAAATGTTTACGGGCTACGATGTACTGGCCGTCAGGCGTCCAATAAGGATTATTAAGCAGCCTGAAGTTTTCTTTGGTAATGGGATGCTTGTTAGTGCCATCGCTGTTCATTACCCAAATATTATCGCCGCCGTTCCTATCGCTGGTATAAGCTATTTGTTTACCGTCCGGGCTGTAACGTGGTTGTACCTCCCATGCTTTGCCAGTGGCTAAAGTTGTGGCCTTGCCGCCTTTAATCGGAATGGTGTAGATATCCCCCAAAAGGTCAAAAACAATGTTTTGACCGTCGGGACTAACGTCAAGGTCCATCCAGGTGCCTTCGTCGGTTGTTATCGTAACTTTTTTTGACGGGCCGGGAGGATTGTCAACGTTCCATTTTTGTGCGTAAAGTATGTCGGTTGTTATGAAGAGAATTAGTGCAGTGAGGAAGTATTTCATATTCATAGCCTTATTAACGCCGCAAATTTAGAAATATTAGGGGATTTCGTATTTCTGATTTATCCTATTAACTAAATTCTAAGTCGTAAATTCGGCAACCATAACCGGCATGACTATCCAGGAAATTTTAAAGAAATATTGGGGGCACAAAGGTTTCCGCCCATTGCAGGAAGAGATCATCCAGTCTGTTCTGTTAGGGCAGGATACTTTAGCTTTGCTGCCTACAGGCGGTGGAAAGTCGGTCTGTTTCCAGGTGCCTGCCATGACCAAAGATGGGATATGCATTGTGGTTTCGCCCCTGATAGCATTAATGAAGGACCAGGTGGAAAACCTCAAATCAAAGGGCATTGAGGCTGTGTCGGTAGTTTCAGGAATGGGTAAACGCGAGATCGACATTGCACTCGATAATTGCATTTATGGCCCGGTTAAATTCCTGTATTTATCACCCGAACGCTTGCTGTCGGAATTGGTGCGTGAGCGCATCAAGTATATGAATGTCAATCTGATCGCTGTGGATGAGGCGCATTGTATTTCGCAATGGGGATATGATTTCCGGCCGCCATACCTGCATATTGCCGATCTGCGGGAATTGCATCCCGATGTTCCGGTTTTGGCATTGACAGCAACTGCTACGGCTGAAGTAAGGGATGATATTCAGCAAAAGTTAGTGTTTAAAGCACCTAATGTTTTTCAGCAAAGCTTTGAGCGGAAGAATATTAGCTATGTCGTTCAGCATGAAGAAAACAAGCTGAAAAAATTGCTCGATGTTGCCAGGGGAGTAAAAGGCAGCGGCATTGTGTATGTACGCAGCCGCAAAGAAACCGCCGACATTGCCAGTTTCTATAATGAGAACGGTTTCAAAGCCGACCACTACCATGCAGGCCTGACGATGGAACAGCGTTCGGCAAGGCAGGAGAGCTGGCAAGCGAATCAAACCCGCATTATTGTGGCTACCAATGCTTTTGGGATGGGCATTGATAAGCCTGATGTTCGTTTTGTGATCCATAAAGACATGCCCGAAAATTTGGAGGCTTATTACCAGGAAGCAGGCAGGGCAGGCCGCGACGAACAAAAGGCATACGCTGTGCTGCTTTATAATCATGCCGACAGGTTAAAGAACGAGAAGAAATTTGAGGTGGCTTTCCCGTCGATAGATGAGATCAAGCTCATTTATCATAATTTAGGTAATTACTATCATCTGGCTTACGGAACAGGCGAGGGTTTAAGTTTTGATTTGGACATCGGCGATTTCTGCTCCCGTAACAAGCTCGATCCCGCCAAGACCATTAATGCCCTGAAGTTTTTGGAGAAGGATGAATACCTTTCATTTACTGAAAGTGTGTTTTTACCATCCCGGTTTAGGTTCGAGGTGGGAAATGAGGAGCTTTATAATTTCCAGATACAGAATTCAAGCTGGGACCCGTTCATTAAAACCCTGTTACGTTCTTACGGCGGATCGTTCGAGAATTATGTTCGCTTAAGAGAGTTTGATCTTGCGCGCCGGGCGAATCTTAGCGTTCAACAGGTAATTGAAGGTTTGAAGCAACTGCAGGAGATGGGCATATTAAATTATATGCAGCAAACCGATCTGCCGCAGGTTACCTGGCTGCAGCCACGCATGGATAATAAGCAACTCGTCATTAACAGGCGTTATATTGAAGACCGGAAGGCCACTTATCATCAAAAAATGGAAGCGGTATTTGCGTATGCCGAGCATAAGAAATGCCGCAGCCGGATGCTGCTGGCTTATTTCGACGAAGATAATGCTCCCAAATG
>JBQCEA010000492.1:0-9042 GCA_051960695.1 Mucilaginibacter sp.
CATGATCTGCCAGGTTCTCAAGATTGATGTTACGGCTATAATTCGCATACAAGTATTCTTTGGCCATATTTAACCGGCGCAAAATATCGATCCGGGTGTGATAATGAAGGAAATTGAGCCGGGCGGCTTTTTGAAATATTTCTTCATTATAAACATTAAAGTAACTATGGAGGCACCTGTGCAGATAACTGTTTATAAGCGCATCGTCTGCAGTTCCCTTATCCAAATGACCTTTCAGCAAACTCACGATCATCCGCATCTCTCCTTTAAACGGATAAATAGTTTCACTTAGGTCAGGCATCAGAACATCTGTTTCCAGATCATTATGATATAACCAGTTTTTTTTGAAGTTATTCAAGAACCCATCATCAAAACTGATAGCGAAGATCGTAACCGGATCAGTAGATTTAATAAAACTGGTAAAAGACGTACCCTTATTTATAACAATGAAAGAATCGTTATAAATTGATAATTGCCGCCTGCCAATGGTACATAATTCATTGCCACTGAATACAAACCGAATGGTGAAATTTTCAATATTTTCAGATGATGAACGCTGTGTAGCGGTAGTGCTAATTATCTTGTTTTGGTTCTTTAATATCCTGGTGTATTCCATAGAAATTTATGTAACCATAAATTTACTAAGGTGATTTTAGCCTATTATCACCCTTTTAGGGTGATTTATCATTTTTGACTAATTATTTAGTTAATTCATGTGAGCCTTTAAGATAAAAAGCTGAATATGAGCAATTTATATCAATTTATTTTCCTTTGCAGTTTTAATAGCGTCGGCACGGGAGTTAACGTCCAGCTTGAGGTATATATTTTTGATATGGCTGCGCACGGTTTCCAGGTCAATAAAAAGGTCTTTAGCTATCTGGCTGCGGCTTTTACCTTCAGCTATTTGCTCCAGAATCTGTGTTTCGCGCTTTGATAAAGGTGACTCCTGGTTTCTTTGGAACGATTTGATTACCATGCGGGCGATATTCACGCTCATAGGGCCACCCCCTTCTTTTACTTCCTTTATTGATTCTACAATTTTTTGCGCGGGCGTATTTTTGGTTAGATACCCCGAAGCGCCGTTAGCCAGGGCTTCGAATATTACTTTCTCTGATTCGTATACGGTAAGTATCAATATATAAGCATTGGGGAGCATCCTTTTCAACTTCGGAATAGCCTGTATCCCGTTAGTACCAGGCAATTCGATATCGAGCAGAATAACCTGCGGCGAATCATCGGCAATGGTCTTTACTGCTTCATCAAATGATACATAGCTTTTTACAACATGGTAACCTTCTGTTTGCCCGATTAGCAAAGCATATCCTTCCCTGATGATCTCATCATCTTCAATAATTACTATTCTGATATCGCGTTCCATGACCTATGAATTTCTGTTCAATTTTATATTCAGATCAACTAATGTGCCTTTGCCCTTTTCTGAGTCGATCCTGATATCTCCTCCTATACGATGTGTACGCATAATAATGTTATTAATACCCTGGCCCTTGTATGTTCCGTTTTGCTCAAAGCCGCACCCGTTATCCTGTAGTGTCAGATGCAGCCCGTCTTTGTGAATATCACACAAGCTTAATACCACCCGGTTAGCATGAGCATGTTTTAGGATGTTATTTAGCAGTTCTTTAAAGATCATCGGAATATTCCGGCTATATTCCATTGGAAGCTTTACCTGGTTCAGTGATTCATCGATACCATTGAACTCAAATTCAACAGGCGTATCCAGGAACAGTTCATTCCCAAAATCGCGGATATGGTTTAGTATTTCAAACAAATTATCACTTCGTGGATCAAGTGCCCACAAAATGTCTTTTGTTCCATTATAAAGAGACGCTGCATTTTGCCTGATCTGTTCTAACAGTTTTTTCTGATCAATCTGCGTCTGGTCCATCTTGGTATCCAGAATATCAGAGAGTACGGTAATACGGGTTAGCTTATTACCCAGTTCGTCATGAAAGTCCTCCGCTGTTTGCTGTCTGATCTTCTGACTTTCTTCGCGCCGTGTGGCTTCTATAATACGCTGGCGCTTTAGTTTAGTACGATGCCTGTAGTTTTGCAAGCTTATTCCAAGCAAAATAAAGAATACTATACCGCTTATCCTGAACCATAAAGTCTGATAAAATGGCGGCGTAATAGAAAAAGAGAAACTTGCGGTATTGTCAGAAGGTGTCCCGTCAGCGGCAATGGCTTTTACTTCAAATGTATATTTACCCGGAGGCAGGGATGGATAGTCAACGCCGTCATTCTTTGAGAGCGGAGAATAGGCGCTGTCCAGGCCCTTCAATTTGTAACTATAAGATACCCCGTCCGGATCTTTCATATATACACCGAGGAACCAAATAGCCAGGTGATTTTGATTATGGGACAATTTTACGCCGTTGGTAAGTATAATGCTGTTTGCCCAATCATTGCTTGGCGCCTGCGGTATCAGCCGGGCCGATTGAATAATAACATGCGGCGGTGCTGAATGAGAACGTTGTGCATTCGGATCGTATATTATGGCACCTTTGGTTGTGCCTATCCATATTTTATTATTGGCATAAAGTGCAGCATTCTGGTTCGATTCCAGTATGACCGATTTGGCGCCGTTGCCGCTCACAGTAAATTTATTCTTACGGCTATCAAATATTAGCCTGTTCACACCACGACCGGTTCCGGTCCATATTACTCCTTTGTCGTCAGCTACGAGACTATAAACAGCGTTTGAGTTCAAGCCATCTTTAAGACTGTAATTCTTTACCTCACCATTGGTTTTATTCCATGTAAACACTCCCCGGTCGTCAGTGCCGATGATCAGCATGTCCCTGTAATTAAGCATACAAAAAACATCCGAAGTACGGACGGGCTTGATATCAAACCCTTTTATTACATGCTTATTTACGACAAGAACGACGCCATCATCAGTGCCTATCATCACCGAATCCTTCCCCAAACCGATGATAGAAGAAGTGAAATTATTAAGTCCATTAAGACGTTTCGCCTTGCCGTTTTCAATATAAAAACAGCCGCCATGTGTTATTCCCCATAAGGTGCCGTTATTATCCTCTGTAAGACCATTGATCAGGTAACCGCTAAGTCCTTTTATTTCTTTAACATCATTATTATTATAACTCCACAAACCGCCATGTGTGCCGATCCATAAAGTTCCTTTACGGTCTTTATGTAACGATAATACCAGTTTTAATTCAGGATTTTTATCCGGCACAACTATCGGTGATAACTTTTTACCATTATACCGCATTAGTCCGCTGCCGTCAATACCCATTATAATATCGCCGTTTCTATCCTGGCTAACGGCCATCACTACTTCATTATCCGGCAGTCCCTGCGATTTATCTAACGTAACGAAATGGTCGCCTTCATATTTATATAGTCCGTTGCCCTGACTGGCGAACCAGAGATTATTATCTATATCGTTGTACACGTCGCTTATGGCATTATCGGTTAACCCGTTTTTCGCTATAAAATGTGTTAACTGATGATTTTTAAGATAATAAGCACCATTGGCAGTCCCGATCCAAAAATTACCATCCGCATCCTGTGTGAAACTCATCAGGTAAGACCTTATTGACGAGACCGGTTTACTTTCGTAAGGCACGAGCTTTCCATCTTCAATTGTATAAATACCTGCATAGGTTTGCAGATATAGCTTTTGCTTATCCGTTTTGTCGGCTAATATCTTAACTACATAAAATTTCTTATCCACCGCCGGATAACTGGTAACGCTCGTCCATTTACCATTATCAAACCGATAAAGCCCTTTTTTGTAAACTGAAGCAAGTAATTTACCCGATCCGTCGGTCGCAAGAGTGGTCAAATTCTCTTTGAGAGTATCCTGTACCCATTGTTGCTGCACCGTATTACCTTTTATCTTAAACAGCTTATTATTGATAATAGTCCATATCGTACCATAGGTATCCTGAACCATGTTTCTTGCGCGGTTATCTGTCAGACCGGCAGGAAGGCTCAGCTTGGTGAGTTTCCTGTTTTGCAGTTTGACCAGGCCGTTCTGCGTGCCAAACCAAACCACATCATTCTTATCTACAAAAACAGAATTAACAAAGTTGCCCGGCATTCCATTCTGGCGTGAGTACGAAAGAAATTCCTTACCATCAAATCTGCTGGCACCTCCGTATGTTGCCATCCACAAACGATGTTCATTATCGAGGCATAGATCATTTACCTGTGATTGTATCAGGCCATCCTCAATATCATAATGAGAAAAAGCATATTTCTGCGATAAGCATACCGTTGTATTCAGTAGCATCCAAATAAATAAACTCAAGCGCACTATGTATCCCACCGAACTGTATTGGTTATTTCTTCAGATATTTTCAATTCCTATTCGTGAAAAGCCACTGGTTAAATGTAATATCAAATTACGCTTATTTAGAAAATAAAAAAATCACCCTATAGGGGTGATTAGTGCACCTTTGCGGCAAACTGTAATTTTCCGTGAATTATGCAGACCTTGATTCCTGTATCAGCTGCAGGGTGTTAACCGTATTTTCATACAATTGGTCGTAAAGCTTGCCTTTCAATATTTCTTTAGTGATAAGCTTGCTGCCCATGCCCACGGCGCAAACCCCGGCATTAAACCATCCACTAATATTATCTTTATTCAATTCGACACCACCTGTTGGCATAAACAATTGTCCCCTGAACACATCTGATACTGCCGATACAAACCCGGGCCCTAATACATTGGCAGGGAATATTTTGATCAATGCCGCGCCATGCTCCTGTGCAATATTAATTTCGGTAGGCGTCATACAGCCGGGTATCCATAAACCGCCGAGCTTATTGACGATCTCGCCAACTTCCGGATTAATATTAGGTGCAACTATCAGGTCAGCTCCGGCTTCTGTATACTTTATGGCGTCTTCCTTAGTTTTTACTGTTCCTGCCCCAAAATAGAGATCGGGCATTTCTTTATCAACAGCAGTTTTTAAGAACTTAAAGTTCTCATAGGCTTCTTTAGCCCGGTTAGTATATTCCATTACGCGCACACCTGCTTTATACAAGGTGCGGACTATCTGTAAACTTATCTCTGCGTCCTCATAAAAAAACAAGGGCAACATGCCCTGCCTGATGATGCTTTCGAGTACTTCCTGTTTTGCTTTCATTGCCTTATTCATCAATATTTAACCCGCTCTAAAATTTCCTTTACACTCAAATTGGTTACGTCGCTTTCGATAAACAGCTTTTCGAATGCCGCTGCTGTGGCAAATTCAAGTGTTTGCTTAGGGTCAAGATCATTATAAAAGCCATATATCAATCCGGCCATAAAGCAATCGCCACTACCTACTTTATTGATGATTTGTGGCGCACAATACTCGTTTGAACTATGAAATTCTTCTCCGGTATATAAAGCCGAATAATAGGTCACATCTCCTGCACCGTCAAAACGAAAAGTATTGGCCACCGCTTTACATTTTGGATATTGTTTGATGATCTCTTTAGAACTTTTTAATGCTTCTTTCAAATAGATACTCTTTTGCCCGGATTCATGAATATTGGGCACTACAGGTATCCCAAGCATCGCTTCAACAGCCCAAACATTTCCCATTATCAGGTCGCAATATTTGGCCAGGCGTGGGATTACTTCATAAGGGTTTTTACCATATTTCCACAACTTAGAGCGATAGTTCAGGTCGATGGAAATTGTAATATTCTTCGTGGATGCGACCCTTAATGCCTCTTCGCAAACATCAGCAATGTTATGACTGATCGCCGGACAAATTGCACTGAAATGAAACCAGCTTACACCTTCAAATGCTTTTTCCCAATCGATCATGCGCGGTTTCAGCTCAGAAAATGCTGAATGGGCACGATCATATATCAAAGCATCGTTCTTCAGGTCTTTCCCTTTAGTAAGGAAATAAAGTCCGAGCCTGTTTCCATGGTATTTTACAGCAGTTTCAATGCCCTGCTTCTCCAGGAGGTCTACTATCTGTTTCGCCATGCCATTATCGGGCAAAGCTGTAACATACCGGCTTGGTATGTCCCATAAAGCCAGTGCAGTGGAAACATTTAATTCGGCGCCTGCTATGTAAAAATGGAACGCATTATCCTTTAGCCACTGGCCACCTTCATCAGGCGATATGCGTAAAAGCAGTTCCCCAAATGTGAGCACCTTGCCTTGTGATCCTATTTTTAACGGAGCTGCTGCCATCAGCAATTGAAATTGTACTTAGTTCTGCAATAACAAAAGCCAGCAACTAAGAATGTTTTTATCAACGATATAAAGCGTTTTTAATACCCATTTCCAGCCCGCGTAATTCAGCAAGGCCTTTCATCCTGCCTATAGCGGAATAACCGGGATAAGTATCATAGTTGAAATCATCCAGTAAGCGGTGACCATGATCTGGGCGCATTGGGATCGCTACATCATCCCTGCCGCTATCTTCGCGTCTTTTCTGTTCACGGACAACGCTTTTCATAACAGCATACATATCTGTACTGCCGGCAAGGTGGTCAGCTTCATGGAAACTACCATTCCCTTCGCGTTTCACATTACGTAAATGCAGGAAATGGATATGTGTGCCCAGCCTGTCAATCATAGCAGGCAGATCGTTGTCTGGCCTTGCCCCTAATGAACCGGTACAGAAAGTTAATCCGTTACTTGGCGAAGGGCATGCATTCACTACATCATTCAGGTCGCTTTCGGTTGAAACAACCCTCGGCAAACCCAGGATCGGGAATGGCGGATCGTCCGGATGGATGCACATTTTTACACCGGCCTTCTCAGCCTCAGGTATTATAGTCTGTAAAAACCAGGCCATATTTTGTTTCAATTTAGCAGCATCAATATCCTTGTACTTTTGCAGGTGAGTCCTGAACTCGTCTACCGTCATTACATCCTTTGTGCCCGGCAAGCCAGCCATAATGGTATTGATCAGGGTATCTTTTTGCTCAGGTGTAAGGCTATCCAGGTAAGACTTTGCAGCATCTTGCTGTTCAGTGGTAAAATCATTGTAGGCACCTTCGCGTTCCAGTACATACAGATCAAACGCGGCAAGCGCTGGCGCATGAAAACGCAACGCCGATGCATCGTTAGGCAGGCGGTAGTCCAGGTCGGTACGTGTCCAGTCCAGAACGGGCATAAAATTATAGCACACTGTTTTTATGCCAGCCTGCGATAAGTTTTTTAGCGTTTCAATATACTTTGATGCATATTCCTCACGATCAGATGCTGCCGTGCGGATACTTTCGTGAATGTTAACACTTTCAACTACCGACCAGTTGAGGCCCGATGCCAGTACAATGTTCTTTCTTTTTTCAATTTCTTCAGTGCTCCAAACCTCGCCTGCAGGAATGTGATGCAATGCCGTAACAATGCCTGTTGCGCCTGTTTGCCTGATCATATTTAGAGTGACGGCATCAGATGGGCCGTACCAGCGGAAGGTCTGTTCCAGGTTATTAAACATAATGATAGATGACTTATAATTCCGGGTTAAATATAAGACAAATTGATAACTAAGCCTTATTGAATGCCCTGGTTGCCACTAACAAAAAATGCAGATGCTCTATTAAACATCTGCATTTTTCGTGATTCTTATTGTCTATTTAAAGCTTGATCTCTTCGTCCTTAGATGAGAAGAAATGGAATTCGGTGATCTGATACGATGGATTGCTTTTAACCTTTATCCATTGTCCATATTTGAAATACCATTTCATCTGGCGGTTTACAAATCCCTTTTTGATATACGCCTCGATATACGGATGGACCATCAAAGTGATATGCTTCTCGTTCTGCTCCACCAGGATATAATTGAAATTATTTTCAATATCATCCAGCAACAGGATAGTTGGACGTATAGTACCGGTGCCATGACAGGTTGGACAAACCTCGCTGGTCACAATGTTCATTTCCGGGCGCACCCGCTGACGAGTGATTTGTACCAATCCGAACTTACTTGGCGGTAATATGGTATGCTTCGCCCTATCATGCGACATTTCAGACCGCAGATAGTCAAACAACTCCTTACGATGTGTTGGTTTGTGCATATCGATAAAGTCGATCACCACAATACCACCCATATCGCGCAGCCTTAATTGCCGCGCTATCTCCCTTGCAGCTTCCTTATTTACCTGGAATGCGTTTTCTTCCTGATTTTCTTTACTTGCTGTACGGTTACCGCTGTTTACGTCTATAACGTGTAATGCCTCGGTATGCTCAATAACAAGATAAGCGCCACCGGCCAGGTTTACTGTTTTGCCAAACGCACCTTTTATTTGCTTCTCTATCCCGTAATGCTCAAATATAGGCTCCTTATGCTTATGCAGGCGCACGATATTTTCCAGTTCGGGTGATATCTGGTGCACATACGAACGTATTTCCTCGTAAATGGCATTGTCATTTACATAGATATGCTGAAAATCAGGGTTCAGTATATCACGCAGCAGTGTAGAGGTACGGTCTATCTCTCCTAAAGTTTTCTTGGAAGGCTCTATAGATGGCAACCGGGTAATGAATGTCTCCCATTTGGATATCAGGTCAAGCAGGTCCGACTGCATTTCTGATACGCCCTTACCTTCAGATACAGTACGAATGATCACGCCAAAATGCTTTGGTTTGATACTTTCTACTATCTTACGCAGCCTGTTCCGTTCCGTGTTACTCTTTATTTTTTTAGAGATCGAAATGGTTTCGGAGAAGGGAACAAGCACCACATACCGCCCTGCTATTGACAGGTCGGAACTCAAGCGCGGTCCTTTGGTCGATATCGGCTCCTTGGCTATCTGAACAGGAATAAGTTGGTTCTTGGTCAACACCTCGGATATTTTACCCGCTTTGTTAATATCAGGTTCCAGCTTAAAATTATCCAGCAGCTTTGACTGGTAACCACCACTGCGCACTATCTTGGTCAGCTTTAACAGGCTTTGCACCTGCGGACCGAGGTCGAGGTAATGCAAAAAAGCATCTTTCTCATACCCAACATCCACAAAGGCAGCATTAAGCCCGGGCATGATCTTTTTGATCCGGCCCAGGTAAATATCTCCAACTGTATAATTATTGGCGAC
>JBQCEA010000493.1:0-3169 GCA_051960695.1 Mucilaginibacter sp.
CGGTATCACCATCTTTTGCGGCCACAGGTGCAGCCTATAAAACTGAGGATGATACAGCGAAAATCAGCGATCCTCGTCCCCTATATCCTAAAGCACCTTTTAAAAGTCAGCCACAACCCTGGCCCGGCTTACAAAGCAAAATGGACCCCATTCCTGATTGCGGCGAGAAAACTTACAAAGGTTCGGGACGGCTAATAGGAAGGAAGGCACTGATCACTGGCGGCGATTCCGGAATGGGACGCGCGGCAGCAATAGCCTATGCGCGTGAAGGCGCCGATGTCGCTATCAATTATTACCCAAGCGAAGAACCTGATGCACGCGAAGTTATTGAACTTATTAAAAAAAAAGGCCGAAAGGCCGTAGCCATTCCGGGCGACCTTCGTGATGAGGCTTTTTGTAAACATTTGGTACAAAAGGCCTTAAGTGAACTTGGCGGGCTTGATATCATCGTCAACAACGCCGGCCGTCAGCAATCAGCCAATTCGATACTGGACATAACCAGCGAGGCATTTGACTCGACCATGAAAACTAATATTTATGCACCTTTCTGGATCATCAAAGAAGCATTGCCCCATTTACCACCGGGTTCAGCAATTATTGGCACTACATCTGAGCAAGCCTATGATCCCAGTCCTGACCTTTATGATTACGCTCAAACGAAAGCAGCAACCATGAATTATGTAAAATCGCTTGCCAAGCAGCTTGGGCCAAAAGGCATAAGGGTGAATGGTGTAGCTCCGGGCCCCATCTGGACAGCGTTACAAATAAGCGGAGGGGCCCAGCCTGAGAAACAGCAAATGTTTGGCAGCTGGACACCTCTTGGCCGACCCGGACAACCTGCCGAGCTGGCATCTATTTATGTACAATTAGCCGCTGCGGATGCCAGCTTTGCCAACGGGCAGGTTTATGGTTCTTCCGGCGGCTCTGGTCAACCTTAATTTGAACGACGTGAAAAAGACGATCCTTTTTATATTCTGGGGGCTTGTTGGTACATTGTATGTTCATGCACAAATCCCACAACCTGATCCGGACACTACGGCAAGGCATTTTTTACAAATTGCCAGTATAGGCAATTTACAGGAAGTAAGTGCAGGTCAACTCGCTATACAAAAAGCAAAACGTACTGATGTCCGCACATTCGGGCAAATGATGATAAAAGACCACGGTGAGGCCGAGCAAAAATTAATGGAGCTGGTAAAACGGAAAAACATCGATCTGACACGGGCAGCCAGCGGAGGAATACAACCGGATCTTAATCTAAAAAACGCTGGAGATAAATTCGACGAAATGTATGTGCATACAATGTTAGCAGGCCATAAAAATACTGTAGAGGTTTTTGAAAATTATGCGGTGACCGGCAAGGATCCGGATGTCAGAGCTTTTGCACAGCAAACACTTCCAATACTTAAGCAACATTTGGCCATGATAACAGCCATTGATAAAAAGATGAAAAACGCAGCTACCAAATAAACAACCGATTATGGAAATTCAGGATTATAATGACCTTGTACAAACCTTAATGGAGTGTACAGCCGCATGTGAATATTGTGCCCATGCCTGTTTGCAGGAGAAAGAAGTAAACAATATGAGCCGGTGTATAGCGCTCGACCATGATTGCGCTGATATATGCAACTTAGCAGCAAGGCTGCTTAGCCGGAAGTCGGACATCGCCTTTCAATATCTGCTGATCTGTGAGGAAATATGCCGCAACTGTGCTGATGAATGCAGTAAGCACGATCATGACCATTGCAGGCGATGTGCCGAAGTATGCCGCAACTGCGCAGAGGCATGTCATTCAAATCATCAAGTTATAAATCAGGATTAATAATCATGACCTGCAAGACCAGGTAATAATCATTTAAATATATCGAATATTAAAAGAAAATCATGTTTGCAGAAGGTGTGAAAAAATTGCTGGATAAAGAATATCCGGCATCTTCAATTAATGAGATCAATTATCGTGGCAAGGACATAGCTTTTAAAACCGACAAAGAAGGGCGTCCGGTGTTGTTATTCATCGGCAGAAAGATCGCTCCCGGGAAGATCAGAGGCGAGCGTTATGTCAGGAATATTGTAACCATGTCAGACGGTGAGATAAAGGATCATTGGGAAAAAAAGGGAAAGGCTACTCCTTAACAGTTGAAAATGACCTGCAGATCGTATTCAGCAATATCCTCTTCGGGTCTGAAAAATAATCCCAATACATGATGCCGGCCAGATGGTTGGTAATGATATAATTGCATTTGGCTGTAACTGACGAAGCATCTTCATATGATATTTTAATTCTTTCTTTCGCGCTGAAAAGGTATGGCGCTTTACCTGCCTCATCCCAATGTTTGATATAGCCATTTTTCCCAGCCATCTGGTAAACACGATACAGTCCGCCATGAAAACGAGGGCGTGAGCTATATGACCTGTTTGCCGTATCACTGCTATTCATCACAAATTCAGCAGGGAAAAAGCCTGCACCTAAAACCAGTTTACCGGGTGATACACCTGCAGCTAAAAATCCTTTTACCGCTCCGTCTGCTGATCCATTGGGCAACCAGTCGGGCGGCGAATACAAATAATGCCCGCCAGAAAGCTGCGGGGTGTTAAAGTTGTAAGTCATCAGGCAAACGTAATCCACATATTGCGCTACTTTGTCCATTTCGGTATGCGGAACAAAATGGCTTGCCCAACCATCAACTGCAGTGGTAATAAGGTAATGCTCGCCTGTATTCTGCTGTAAAATATTTAATTGTTCATGCAGGGCTTTAAACATTAACGTATAGTTCTGCTTGTCTTCCGGCCTGTATATATTACCACCTTCACCCGGATATCCCGGAAATTCCCAGTCGATGTCTATCCCGTCCAAATCGTATTTCTTTATCAACTCAATACAACTTTTAGCAAAAATCTGTCTGCCGGGCTCAGTCATTGCCATATCCGAAAAATTATGACTCCAGCCCAGTCCGCCTACAGATAGCAGCACCTTCAATTGCGGGTTAATATTCTTTAGCCTGATTAGGTTCCTGAGATTCCGGTCATCAGTTTTGGGATAAACCAGGTAAGCCCTGCTATTTTTCACATTAGCAAAAGCGTATAAAAGATGTGTCAGCTTTTTAGCTTTGATGTTTTTAGTATTTACCAGGTTGCCATTATAGCCGCCTCCATAGGTTATCACAAC
>JBQCEA010000494.1:0-8701 GCA_051960695.1 Mucilaginibacter sp.
CGCCTTAAACGGAGAATCAACTGCGAACTATGTCGCCCATTTTTGTCTGAACCTGAATTACCAGAATTTAAGAATAACCAGAATTCGCGTAATTCCGTAATTGTAAAAATCCTGGGGCGGAAAGAAACAATCGAAAGGAGGACGGTAAAGTTCGCTTTGCAATTACAAAATAATAAACTATGTCATTGCGAGAAGCGGCCAACGTGTGGTGACGAAGCAATCGCAAGCAGGACGGCATGCTACATACACAGTTCGCGGTTGCGTCGTCGTAACTCCTCGCAATGACAAAGTTTATCAGGCAATAATGAGTATAGGGTCAATCGTCAGAACCAGCGAGGGAATATGGCGTGAATGTAGCCACACATCTTTATCAACACTTTACCGTAATTTCCTTATAAAAATTATTTCTTTGTATAATCGTTTCAAAACCTCATTCACCCAATAAAAATGAAAAAAGTAATACTCGTAACCGGTGCATCATCCGGTTTAGGCCAGGCTACAGCTAAGGCACTTGCCGCACAGGGACACACCGTTTATGGCACCAGCAGAGATGTTAAGCGCATCAGCGGTGTAAACTTTAACCCCTTGCAAATGGATGTTACCGACGATGCATCGGTTAAAGCAGCTGTGGACAAGGTGATCAAAGCCGAAGGCCATATAGATGTGCTGGTGAACAATGCCGGCAATGGTATTACCGGTCCGCTGTATGCCATGCCGGTTGAGGCTGCCAAAAAACAGTTCGAGGTTAATTTTTTTGGGGTAGTGCGGGTATGCAGCGCTGTTCTGCCATCAATGATAGAGCGTAAGCAAGGTTTGGTGATCAATATCGGTTCGCTGGCTGGTTTGTTCGGTTTGCCTTACCAGGGATTATACAGTGCGTCGAAATTCGCGATTGAGGGTTACTCTCAAAGCTTGCGTATGGAACTGCAGAATACCGGTGTAAAGGTTACTGTGTTAAATCCCGGCGATTTCAAGACCGACTTTACGGGCAACCGTGAGAAACTGCCTTTCACGCTGAACAACGAGCAACTGAAGAAAGAATTTGAAGCAGCTGTTGCCGCTATGGAAAAAGACGAAAGCATTGGCGCGAGCCCGGATAAGCTGGCCGCGAAAATATGCAGTATTGTAAACAAATCTAAACCGGCGCATAGCTATCTGGTGGGCGCCATTGGACAGACTATAGTCCCTACATTAAAAGCTATACTGCCTGAGAATATCTTTGTGAAGCTGATGAACGACCATTACGGAATAAAATAAGGCCGGACCTGAAAATATAAGTCCCCTTTCACTCGCTGATTGGGGACTTAACCTAAACCTTATCACAATGCAACGTGATGTTGCGTATTGACTAATCAAATGTAACAATTTTATTACAAAAACAAGTGGGCTGTTAAATTATTCAACGATCTCCTCAGTAGCCCATTCACTTATAGTCGATTGACTAATCACCGTAAATTGATTAGATTGGAATATGAATTTATATTTAATGGCTGACCAGCCGACTCTTTGCCCAATTTGTGGTGTACGAACCGATATTATTGCAGACTTTTATCACACCAATTTAAAGCTGCTCATTAATGAGTGTTTAAATATTCGATGTGAACACATATTTTTAGAAGTAGAACTCGAATCAGAATGAAAGAAGGCCAAACACTTTGGACAAAAGAACAACTTGTTTTAGCTATAAACTTGTATAGCAAAATCCCATTTGGTCAAATGCATCGTACTAATCCCGAAGTAAAGGAATTAGCCTCATTAATTGAAAGAACCCCAGGAGCCGTGGCTAGGAAGCTAGGAAATTTCGCCAGTTTCGATCCTAAGCTAAAAGAGCGCGGAATAAAGGGACTACCAAATACAAGTAAGCTTGACGAAGAAGTTTGGAATGAGTATATGCAGGATTGGGAAGGAAGATTTTTTGAAGGTGAAAAATTATTGGCTAGGAAAAAGAAAACAACGATTGGAGAATTATATAAGGTTGATTTAGACAACATTTCAGATATTCTTGGCAAAGAAAAAGAGCGTTTGGTAATGGTTCGGATTAATCAATATCAATTCCGCCGAATGGTACTTACAAACTTTAATAATAAATGCTGTATCACAGGTATAACCATTCCCGAATTAATAGTTGCCAGTCACATAGCGCCTTGGAGCGACGATAAGGTAAACAGATTAAGTCCTAGAAATGGTTTGGCATTAAATACATTACATGACAAGGCCTTCGATAAACATTTGATTACTGTAACCGAGGATTTAAAAATCAAAATATCTCCTAAGTTTTATAAGTTGAAAAAGAATCTAAGCATCGAACAGAATTTTATTGATATTGATGGTCACGAGATTATAGCGCCAAAAAAATTTTATCCGGATATTGAATTTCTTAAGATGCACAATCAAAAATTTGAAGAAAAAAGTTCACTTATATCCGATTGACACACGTTTAAAGGCATACTATTTTTATAAATGCCTAACATCCAATTCTTCTACTTCTACCGCGACGGCGGTAACTACAAAAAATATGATTCTGTAATTTTCGCCAATCCTGATAACGTCGATTTATCAGAATTAGAAATCCTTATTCACAGTAAGCTGATAGATGATACTTGGTTTTATGCTGATGAATGGAAATTGCCGGAATTGTTTTTTGATACATTTCATTTTAGGGTTGACCCAACTTGGCACGAATTTGAGTCAATAAAATATGCCGATGAAGCGGCCAATTCAATAGTTGCTCTCGATGTGTTTATAGAGGCTATTCGCAAAACCAAATTAATATAAATCATCCGTCATGGCGAGAAACGAAGCCATCTCTGCACAAGACAGTCACCACCACAATTTTAAATAGTTTGGAGATTGCTTCGTCGTTCCTCCTCGCAATGACGCTTGCAGAAAGTTCGCGTGAAGGATAGCAGTGGATAAAGGCCTCGCGCCTAATGCCCCCTAATCGCATAATCCGCCAGTTGGCGGATTGCCCTCAGGTACAAGGGCACGCCCAAGTTTCACTGATACAATTTTCAACGCCCTAAAACTTAAATAGCTGAGAATCAAATGTTCATGATGTTCACGGATGTTCATGTGGCGCGTGAACATGAACACATTTCAGGGATAATCATGTTATTCAGTACATTAGCAGAACTAATCATTCCACGATGAAACACTACTGCCTGCTGCTATTCGCAACCGTGCTATCCGCCTGTTCGCCCAAGGGGCCCTACGCCATTACCAATAAGGTGTACAGGGAGCATACGGATTCGATAGTAAAAGTGATTGAGATGGAGCAGCCGGCAACGCTGGCAGACAGTACCGGTGCGATAGTGCCCTCGGCGTTTGTGGGCACGGTGAATTTTAACATACGCAAGCCTAATTATGTGATCATCCACTTTACCGCGCAGGACAGTATACAGCAAACGCTGCATACCTTTACGGTAACCAACAGTCAGGTGAGTGCGCATTATGTGGTAGCGAAGGATGGCAAGGTATACCACATGCTGAACGATTACCTGCGGGCGTGGCAGGCGGGTATAAGCAAGTGGGGCAGCGTTACGGATATGAACAGCTGCTCGATAGGTATCGAGATTGACAATAATGGCAGCGAGCCTTACACCGATGCGCAGGTAAAAAGCATGGTTGCGCTGCTGGGATACCTGAAAAAGACCTACAATATACCGAGGGCAAATTTTATCGGTCATGAGGATATAGCACCTGTCCGCAAACCCGACCCGGGACCGTATTTCCCGTGGCAGGTAATGGCGCAGCATGGTTTCGGCTACTGGAGTGATGATGTGTTGGAGGTAGCACCGGAAAATTTCGACTATGCCACAGCCTTGCGGTTGATCGGCTATGACACTTCAAATCTCAACGCAGCAATAGTGGCTTTTAAAAGACATTTTGTGCAGAAAGACAGTAGTCCGCAGTTAAGTCAGCTGGATCTGAATGTGCTGTATAATGTGTATCAGAAGTATTGAGCTTGTTACTTTTCTCTTGATAGAAAAGTAACCAAAAGATCAAGTCGGCAGAAAGGCTTCTTTTCCCACAGGCATCAACGCTGCAAATCAGCCAAAATCACGGGCTGCAAAATCTTGCCCTACTAATCGTTCGCGCAGGCAAGCGCTTCAGCAAGTATTGCTATGCCCTTTCCCGCACACCGGCTTTATCATTTTGGCTGATTTCGCCTGAAGCTATCTGCTGACATTTGTTATGCAAGACAGCCATGTTATAAACTGCCACTGCGACTAACAATTGCTACTTTTTAATCCACCCATCTTTCAATGTCACCGTGCGGTTGAACACCAACTTGTCAGGCGTTGAATTTTTATCCAGCGTAAAGTAACCCTTGCGGATAAACTGATAACCTTTACCGGGTACAGCATGGGTCAGGTCGGGTTCTATATAGGCGTTCGGGATGATATGCAAGCTGTTTGGATTAATGTATTCCTTAAAGTCGCCGTCCTCGTTTGAAGGATCTTCTACCTGGAACAGACGATCATACAAACGTACTTCTGCAGTTTGGGCATGAGGTACGCTCACCCAATGGATGGTTCCCTTTACATTGATACCGCTTGTATCATTTCCTGAACGAGATTCAGGGATATGGGTGCAATATATTTCGGTGATATTGCCTGCGTCATCTTTTTTAAAACTTTCGCATTTAACGATGTAGGCGCTTTTCAGTCGTACCATATTACCCACAGCCAAACGGAAGAATTTCTTCGGAGGCTCTTCCATAAAGTCCTCACGTTCTATCCACAATTCCCGGCTAAACGGTATCTCACGGCCGCCGTCGCCGCCTTCAACTTCGGGATTATTCTCGTTATAAACGGTTTCGGTCTTGCCTTCGGGATAATCGGTAATGATCAGTTTTATTGGATCAAGCACAGCCATTCGGCGCCATGCGGTTTTGTTCAGGTCCTCGCGGATGCAGAATTCCAGTAGACCTACATCTATCATGTTCTCACGTTTAGCAACGCCGATACGTTCACAAAAATCACGGATAGAGGCAGGTGTATAACCGCGACGGCGCAAGCCGCTGATAGTGGGCATACGCGGGTCGTCCCAGCCATCTACATAGCCCTCGTTAACCAGTTGCAGCAGCTTACGCTTGCTCATCACGGTATAGTTGAGGTTTAGTCGGGCAAACTCATATTGCTTTGATGGAAATATTTCCAGTTTTTCGATGAACCAGTCGTACAACGACCTGTGAGGAATGAACTCCAGCGTACAAACCGAATGGGTGATCTCCTCAATGGCATCAGACTCGCCATGGGCAAAATCATACATTGGGTAGATGCACCATTTATCGCCAGTGCGGTGGTGATGTGCATGCTTAATGCGGTACATGATGGGGTCGCGCATATGCATATTGGGGGATGCCAGGTCGATCTTAGCACGAAGCACTTTAGCGCCGTCGGGATACTTGCCCTCCTTCATTTCTTCAAACAGGCGCAGGTTTTCCTCAACAGTACGGTTGCGGTATTCGTTACCTGTTCCGGGTTCAGTCGGCGTACCCTTTTGGGCGGCGATCTCCTCAGGCGTACTATCATCCACATAAGCCAGTCCTTTACGGATCAGGTTCGTGGCAAAGGCATAAAGCAGGTCGAAATAGTCAGATGCGTACAGTTCATTGGCCCATTCAAAGCCCAGCCATTTAACATCTTCCTTAATGCTATCTACATACTCAACATCCTCTTTTACAGGATTGGTATCGTCAAAGCGGAGATTAGTCTGTCCGCCATATCTCTGGGCAAGCCCAAAATTAAGACAGATGGATTTAGCATGGCCGATATGCAGATAACCGTTCGGCTCAGGTGGAAAACGGGTTAAAATCCGTCCGCCGTGTTTACCTTCACGAATATCTTCTTCTACGATCTCTTCTAAAAAATTCAATGACCTTTCTTCGCTCATAATAGTACTGCCTGCCTGCCGCAGGCTGGGAAAGGCACAAAAATAGCAAATAAACGTCAATTGGCAGGTGGGGCATTAACATTACCCGGCGGTTGCTGCGGAGGCGGATTGTTGTTCGGGTTAACATTACCAGCCGGCTTCTTATTTTCCGCAGGTTTACCAGCCACATATGCCAATGAACTTATACCTGTAAGATATAGTAGCGTGTCAGGATATGTAGGCAGCGTTTTGTTGGATATCGTATAATAGATAAGATATAGGCCTAAAACCAATGTCCAGGCTGCATTTTGCACACGTTGTACCACAATGGTATCACCGTCGCCTAAAATATCCCGCCAGAAACCTTTTGAAACTTTGGGCTTCAGCGTGTCACGGTCTTTCTTTTTGTAATAATCAATAAAAACGGCTGTCCCATTTGTGGTAATACTTATACCCAATAAAAACAGTATGGAACTATTCAGCGAGGAGGTTATATCAGTCAGTATCAGCGTATAAATAAAGCTTCCGATAATGAGTATCGTCCAAAATGCTAATTGTGCCTGCGCCAGACTGTAAGGCCCGTCATCACAATCGCGTAACATGTCCGAACGGATAGCCAGGTACAGAAAGATCCCGACGATGGCAATATACAACAATAGCCATGCGATAAATGCCCACTGCTGGAAAAATACGATCTCGATCTGGGTGTTATTGTAATCTTTAGATGTTACTTGTACAGGGAACATGCCCTCCCAACCCATGCTGATATGTACGCGCAGATGCGTTTTGTCCCAGCGTGTTATACGATAAAGGTAATCCCAAGCTTGTTTGGTTGAAGTATCCCGCGCCAGCTTGAATGGTATCCATATGCTATCTACACCTTGCAACGCGTTTTTATTGATATTATTAAAAATGTCTGAAGATATACCATTCAATTCCATGCCTTCGGCATATAAAATAAGCTTGCTTTTATCTAATGGACGCTGGTTCAAAAATTCCTGGGCGTGGATAAGGCGCACCATTATCAGGTCACCTGCGTAAGCTATTCTACGAGCTCCATTATGCCTTTTATCTACCGTATCTATTTTCTTAGCAACCACATTAATAACCTGCGGAATTACAATTGGCGTAGTTGCAGCAGGTTTGGTTTGATTAGTATCCGGCGTATTTGCAACGGCCGGTCTGAGGGCTACTGCTAAAAACATAGCAAGTAACGTGATAAGATTTTTCATGATATTGGTTTTAATGGCGCGCAGATGAAACTTACAATAGCATTATCACAATTATCTAATAGTCAAATAAATATAGTAAGAAAAAAATTAATAAGATCAAACTTCTAAAGGCAAGTGTTGAAGTACGATAGAATAGTCTATTTAAAACCATCACGTTTTGTAACGATACAGGCCAAATCTGTGTCTTATCGCTATGAAACTTCTACAACTATCTTTTCTAACCCTATTTACTTTATTACTATTCAACTTTGCCGATGCCCAAACCAATGGTGGTAAGATCTCGGGGTCTGTCTTAGACGATGCTAAAAAACCGCTTGATGGTGCAACCGTGATCTTACTTGCTGCAAAAGATTCGGCTGCTATAAGCACCAAATTAGCTAACCCCGATGGCAGCTTTACCTTTCAAAATCTAAAAGACAATACCTACCTGGTACAGGTTACCTATATAGGCTACAAAAACTACCTCAGCAATAAGGTAGTTATCAGTCAGCAAAAAACGGTTAGTTTACCGGCAATTACCTTATCATCAACCGGAAAAACATTGAACGGCGTATCCGTTACTGCTCAAAGGTCATATGTTCAGCAAAAAATCGACCGCACGGTAGTCAACGTAAACGCGCTGATATCCAATACAGGCGCCAATGCTTTGGAAGTATTGGAAAAGACACCCGGTGTGCAGGTTGACGCCGACGGTAATATTACATTTAAAGGAAAAAGCGGGGTAATGGTAATGATCGATGATAAACCCACTTATCTCTCAGCTGCCAACCTGGCTACTTATCTGCGTTCATTACCGGCCTCATCGTTAGACCAGATAGAGCTAATGGAAAATCCGCCTGCCAAGTATGACGCTGCCGGGAATGCCGGGGTGATCAATATCAAAACCAAGAAAAATACCATTAAGGGATTTAATGCGGTATTGTCTGCCGATTACGCACAGGGATTTTATAGCCGCACTAATGAAAGTGCTAACCTCAATTACCGTACCGGTAAGGTGAACCTGTTCGCCAACCTGGCTTATAATGAGCAAAGGACATTCCGCAGGCTTGAAATTGACCGGGATTATTTTGACGCGAACGGCAATCAAACTTCATCATTAAAGGATATTTCCTATTTCAAGCCTACAAACTATAACACTAATATTAAGGCCGGACTGGATTTTTATGCGTCGCCCAAAACCACCTGGGGAATAGTATATACTGGTGATATATCTTCCGACCATGACAGCAGTCCGGTATATAGCTTACTATATGGTAAAAGCGGTGAACTGGATTCGACCATCAATACGCTTAATACATCTAAAAATACATTTAATAGCAACGGTATCAACCTGAATTATACCCATAAGTTTGATAGCGTAGGCAGGGAACTTACCTTCGATCTGGATTATATCCGCGATGTATCGGGTGGTAACCAAATGTTTGTGAATGATACTTATCTGCCTGATGGCACTTTAACCAACTCGACCACCCTTAATGATAATTTGCCTTCTACCATCAATATTTATTCAGCCAAAGCTGATTATTCGCATCCGCTCAAGGGCAAAGCCAAGTTCGAAGCTGGTGTTAAAAGCAGCTATGTGAATACCGACA
>JBQCEA010000495.1:0-5308 GCA_051960695.1 Mucilaginibacter sp.
GTGCAGCATAAAGCAGTTCAATGGCTTGTATATACTCCAGATTATCAAGTACCTGATGTAGCTTACGGCCGCTGATGGAACCCATCGATACATGATCTTCCTGTCCCAACGAAGTAGGTACACTATCGGCACTGGCAGGGAAGCACAAGGTTTTATTCTCGGTCACCAAAGCAGCTGTAGTGTATTGAGGAATCATCAACCCGGAGTTTAATCCGGCGTGTTCAGTTAACAGCTTAGGCAAACCGTAACGTCCTTAACTCATCAAATAGCATCTTCTGTCGGCTATATTCCCTACTTCAGCCGCTGCAATTGCTGCATAATCCAGCGGCAAGGCTAATGGCTGACCGTGGAAATTTCCACCGCTTATGGTATCGTCAGCGTTAAAAATAATAGGGTTATCAGTGACAGAGTTTAGCTCAATTTCCGCCAGTTCTTTTAAATGCAGCCAGGCATTGCGCGAACTGCCATGAACCTGCGGCATACAGCGCAGAGAATAGGGGTCCTGCACACGGTCGCAGTTTACATGCGACTTTAATATTTCGGAGTTATTGAGCAGGTTGAACAACCGGTGAGCAACCAGCTTTGAGCCTTTGTATGGCCTAATCTCATGCAAGCGAGAATCAAATGGCCTTGCCGAACCCATTAAACCTTCCAGCGACATGGCGCCAACCAAGTCAGCTAATTGCAAAGCGTTATGCATCCGCTCAACAGCTTTTACAGCAAACGAAAGGATAAACTGCGTGCCATTGATCAAAGCCAGGCCTTCTTTCGGGCCAAGCTTTATAGGTTCCAGTCCATGCTTTTTAAGCATTTCTGAGGTTGGAATAACCTTGCTATCTTCCTCAACCTCACCTAAACCGATAAGCGGTAAAAACAGATGAGCTAATGGGGCAAGATCACCCGAAGCGCCTACAGATCCTTTTTCTGGAACAATCGGTATAATATTGTTATCGATATGCCAGATGATGCGGTCTAAAGTATTGACTGAAATACCTGAAAAACCCTGAGCTAATGCATGCGCTTTAGTAATAAGCATCAGTTTGGCTATTTCTGTAGGGATGGCATTACCAACGCCTACACTGTGACTTTTAAGTAAATTATACTGAAGGGTACAAGTATCTTCCTCTGATATATGCGTATCGCAAAGTGGGCCAAAGCCGGTGTTGATACCATAAACCGGTGTTTCACGCTTCACTATGGTAGACACCTCTTTCCATGAAGCAATAATAGCTGATCGTGCCTTGTCGCCGATGATGCCTTTAACCTTCCCGGAAGCAATGTCGAGGCAAATGCCGATAGTTAGATAACCTGTACCATAATTAAATATTTTGCTCATGGTTTGCTTGGTTTAAAGTCAATTTTCGACCTATCTTTTCTGATAAACTTACTGCACGGAACGACCGCTCAACTCCCGAAATAGCTGCCAGCAAATGCCTGCTTTCAGCGTCACTGTTTACCAGTTCTTCCATGGTCAGTTTTACTGCGTCCCATACGGGAATTATCTTTTCTAACAAAGCACGACCCGTTTTGGTTAGCTGTACCAATTGCCTTCTGCCATCATCGCTGCTGGTGGTAGTTTTTAATAACTTTTTGCTTTTAAGATTGGCGACTAACTGACTTGCTGCCGGATGAGAAACTCCTGTTGCTTCACTCAACTCTTTAATAGAAAGTGATTCATTCTGTGATAACAGGTAAAATACCGGGAACCAGCTGGCATCAAAAGGTATACCTGCTGCCTGGTAAGTTTTATTTATTTCTGATAAAAAAGCTTCGCTGAGCCTGCGCATTCTGCTGCCCAAAACTAAGTAACCAAGTTCCTCATAAAAATTCATAATGCAATTTATATAAGTACTTATACAATCGCAAAATAATTTCCATAAAGTGTTGCAGATCTTAATAAAAGAGAGCCTTATTTTTTAGGAAGATATTCCTTCATTGATATTATCCGTGAGAAACCGGTATCTATCCTGAGCTGTACTTTGTGCATTTCAAATATGCCCAAAGCATCATTACCCTGGTAGGTTACATTCATTGCCCAGCCCTTCATGTCAGTTTTCTTGTGTTGCCGGGAAGTATCTCCATCAGCAAATAAAGTGTCAACCTTTCCATATCCTGCTATTTGATAGGCTCCGTTGCCTTTAAGTGCACTGTCCAAATAGGGCTTTGCTAATTCTTCGGCGCGTTGCTGCCTGGTGGTATCAGTTACAGGTTTTTTATGGACACAGGCATACAAGCAAGATAATATACCGATAAGGACAATATATTTCATATAGAGTGAAGCAGTTCAGGCATCTTGTTTATTTGCAGCCTCCTGGGTATCCAGCGGACCGAATAAACGCTGTAATCTTTTGATTTGTCTTTTACGGTTGAAGAACTCATCCATCAGGTAAGCGGGGATAAACCCACCCATCCAAAAAGCTGCTACAAACAGGTTGGAAAAGCCTTTTATTAAAAAGAAACCAGACAGTACAAAAAATAAAAAACCTATCACCGAGTAATAGTAAGCCTGCTTTACTTTAAGCTTATATCCTTTTTCTCTGAATGCTTGCCTGAACGGTGCCGTAAGGATCGGTATAAAAATAAAATAGAAGAGGTTTTTTTGTGAAAGGGTAAGATCGTTCGAAATATTTTTACGGATATAATTGTTAAGCTTTTCTATCTGCTTTGACTTATAGATCTTTATCTCGTCTTCTGATATTTTCCTGCTCGCTAACTCTTCAAATGCCACAGACACAGCAAGCTCAGTATAGCCAAATTTGTTGTCTATGATCTCCATCAACTTTTCCGTAGGTAGTGCCGAAAAGGTAACCTGTAATTCTTCTTTAGAAACCATTAAGATCGGGAAAAAATTTATGTTTAGTTGACAGTAATATCAAATATAAACGACATTATCTGTTTATCCTAATAAATATTAAACAATTACTTAGCGGGTTTATAATATTTTCTTAACACGAAAATTATCTATTCTGTTTTTTCGTTTCGATAAAAATTTAGAAAATTTGATAGCCACAGCAGAAACGGTACCTGAAGGGGTTATTTTCCGTATCAAATTGTTGTTCTCGTCTGATACATAAATATTTCCTGAAGCATCTATTGCTATCCCTGCCGGTGTATTGAAGCTTGCGGCCGTACCGGAAGCATTAGCAGCACCTTTTGCACCGCTGCCCGCGAAAGTACTTACTGTACCGCCTGGTGTAATTTTGCGTATCAGGTTGTTGCCTGCATCTGCTACATATACATTTCCCGTACCATCTACCGCTATTCCAAAAGGCGAATTGAAGGTTGCCTGTTTGCCTGTACCATTTGCTTTTCCTGCGTTTCCACTGCCCGCAAGCGTAGTTACCTGACCTGCCGGTGTTATCTTCCGGATGAGGTTATTGCCATTATCTGCTACATAGATATTTCCTGCGGCATCCACAGCCAAAGCTTCAGGCAGATTAAATCGTGCGGCAGTATCTATACCATCAGCAGACCCTGGCACGCCCGCTTTACCTGCTATGGTACTTACTACCCCTACGGGAGATATTTTCCTGATCAGGTCATTCTCATAATCGGCAACGTAAACATTCCCGGCTTTATCTGTAGCAACCCCCATAGGTGAATTAAAGCTTGCTGTATCTGTACCATCATTAGACCCTGCTATACCTGTACCTGCAAAGGTACTTACCTGGCCTGCCGGACTGATCAGCCTGATTACATTATTGCCTGCATCAGCTACATACATATTGCCGAGCGTGTCGGCTGCTACGCCGAAAGGTGCATTAAAACTGGAAAGTGAATCCACGCCATTTGCTGAACCTTGTACGCCAACCGTACCTGCCAGCGTGGTAACTATAGCACCGGGTGCTATCATACGGATAAGGTCATTACCCTGGTCGGCCACATAGATATTTCCCAATTTGTCGACAGCCAACCCGAAGGGATGATTGAACCTTGCTACTGAACCTGTTCCGTCCGCATAACCTGCTGTATCAGCACCTGTAACAACGGATGTATCCGGGAAATGAGTGGCAGGCAGCAGCTCTTTGCGGCAGCCGGGTAAAACGGCATACAACATGGCAAATACTACTAATATTGCAAGTCCGGTAAAATATTTCCTCATTCCTGTTGCTTAAACGCTCTCAAAGGTAAAAGGTTAATCCCGAAAGGAAAAAGAGCAAAAATCAATATCTTAGCCTTGATGAATAAACTGATCTGTTTCTTGTGCGTTACGGCGCTTATTTTCTCTTCTTGCCGTAATAATGACGATTCATCTGGTAAAAAAGTATTCAATATCAACCTCGACGAGGGCCTTACCTCGCTTGATCCTGCTTTTTGCCGTAACCAGAATACCATTTGGATGGATAACCAGCTCTACAATGGTTTAGTGCAGATAGATGACAGCCTGAAGGTGCAGCCAGCCATTGCTAAAAGCTGGGATATATCGCCTGACGGACGCCAGTATACCTTTCATCTGCGTAGCGATGTTTACTTTCATGATGACCCTCTTTTTACCAGCGGGAAAGGCCGTAAAGCTGTTGCTGCCGACTTTGTATATAGCTTTAGCCGGCTCATCGACCCTAAAATAGCTTCTTCCGGTTCATGGATATTTAGCGATAAGGTTGAAGGAAAACAGTCTTTTATAGCATTGAACGACAGTACATTCCGCATACAGCTAAAAGAGCCATTTCCACCGCTGCTCAGCCTGCTTACCTCGCAGATAGCATCGGTTATACCGCACGAGGTTGCCGAACATTATGGCAAGGATTTCCGTGACCATCCTGTAGGCACGGGCCCGTTCAAATTCAAATACTGGAAGGAGGGCGAAGTGCTGGTTCTGCTTAAAAACGATAAGTATTGGGAGAAAGATAAAGACGGCAGCCCTTTACCCCATCTCGATGCTATTAAAGCGACGTTCATTGGCGATAAACAAACCGCCTTTATGGAATTTGTGACCGATAAGATCGATTTCCTAAATGATATCGACGGCAGTTATCGCGATGATATCCTCACTAAATCTGGCCACGTAACGCAGAAATACAGGGGGAAGTTCATTCTTAATTCAGCCCCATCGCTCAATACGGTCTACCTCGGTATGCTGGTGGATACCACGCTGTCTATAGTAAAACAGTCACCGCTGAAGATATTGAAGATACGCCAGGCGGTCAATTACGCCATAGACAGACAAAAGATGATCAAATACCTGCGCAACAGCATGGCCTCACCCGGAGACGCCGGTTTTGTACCCAGGGGAATGCCGGGTTTTGATGCCAGCGAGGTAAAGGGCTATACCTATAATCCTGAAAAGGCGCGCCAGCTATTAGCCGAT
>JBQCEA010000496.1:0-3326 GCA_051960695.1 Mucilaginibacter sp.
TTCCTCAGCAATTTTTGAGATCTGCATTGGCGGTTTATCGGCATTTTTACCCAATATTACCAGTGCTTTAATAGCATATTTTGTTTTCTTAGAAAGCATTATATTAAATGGAAACCTTCAAATATAAGAAATATATTAAGTCGATATAATCAGTATGGTTAGAGTACTTAGTGTAAATATAGTATTTATTTTTTATCCGAATGTCCAAGATTTTTTTCAGGACTTATTTTGTCCCGTATCATTTGCTTTAATTCCTTTATCTCCGGAAACCCGCCATATAATGCGCGGTCATATATAATTTCCTCATTTATTCTGATACTATACCGGCCACTTGTTTCACTTGGTTGTAACGTTACACCATATAAATCTTCTTCAAAAGTTGTCAGAAATTCCTGGGCCATATAGGCAGCGCGGAGTAGCCAGCGGCATTTGGGACAGTATTCTATGGTAATTGTTGGTTTCATTGGGCTAAGTTAGTTAAGTAGGGCCCAAAACAAAAACACCACACAGGCGATAGGGTTTCGCATGGGTGGTGTAGCACAAATTGTAATAATATTTTTTAAATTTTTAGGGCTTTGCTTAGAAGTTAAAGCCTAAAGTGATTTTCGGATTAAAAGCAGCCTTTTTTCTCTTCTTAAAAATTCCACCATTGTTTGCCATGGCTGGCACTGCCTTAAGAATAGGGGATAATAAAGTTTCTATAAATTTCATGTCCAATATTTTGATACAGCATTAATACGGATTTACGGTATCAAAAGTTTTTGAAAAAATGCGTTTTTGGTATTGCTGACATTGTTTTTGGCCAAAAATCAACTTTAGCAAGTTGGTCAAAAAAAGCTCATAATTAGGTAGTTATAGATGAGTACTTAAATAAGCAAAAATTATTGTTCAGGCAGATAAAAACCTGATAGATATTGACAAAAAATTCAAAAATATTGCAACTACCTTTAGAGTCTCTTTCAGGCAAATTTATTCTATTTGGCCAACTGGCTACGAAGTGCTGCATTTGCGAAACCGGGCGCATCAATCTTAAAACGTTCTTCGTCGTGCAGTTGTAATACCTCAAGCGTGTTCCCGATAGCTATTTGTCCAATGCCTTCGTGTATCAGATTTTGGCCAAACATGATCTTATTGTTTTTAAAACGATAGCGGGCCAAAGTTTTGGTTGGCTCCTTTCCTTGTATGCCGGTATCCTGATCTATAGTCGGAATATTACAACGTGCACATAATTTTACACCATGGAAAATGATGTTGTTAATAGTGATACTGTGCATCAGGTCTTCCGAATAAGGCTCGCCGCCGGTGAATACAATATTGGGCCGGAAACGGTTCATGGATATTGGTTCCGGCAGTTTTTTATTTAGGTCATCCAGTGATGCTTGGCTAATAAGCAAGAACGGGTATGCATCAGCAAATGAAGTAATACTGTTCTCAGGCGTATAACGTTGGTCGGTAATACGATGAGTATCTTCAGGCATATAGGCCAGGCGACAGCTAAAACCAAGCACATCACTGAACCAGCGGTCGGCATTAGCACTCACAAATTGCCCGGTGCAGGTATCATCCCATATCTGCATTTCGGCAAACTCGTTGGTTTGCGGTTGAAAAGGTATGATAATAGAGGAATTATTACGAAGGTAGGTAACCTTAAGACCGGCATCGGTTATCTCGGGCCTAATCAGTGCCATTTCTGCTATTTCGCGCTGCGAAATGAACAGGTTATTCTCATCAACCAGCATCCACCTGCGGTCATGCTCAAAGCCACGGTCGGTAACACGTACTTTGTTAACGGGAATACCACCCATGGATTTAATAGGGTAAACAAACAACTGGCTGATCTGAAGCATGTGTAAAGATACCAGCTTATTTGCTTTAATAAAATTCAATTTTTTAACCGGACTAAACTATAAAGCAAATAACAAGTTTGTTACATTTTTAAAACAGCCCTGTCAGCTTAACACTTTTATCGCTACATTTAGAAACCAATTTTAACTCTAACATTAAACTAAAATGCATCGCAGACAGTTTATCCGGGACGCCTCGCTTGCTACTGCCGGGCTTACCATTCTCAATTTTCCTGTTTTTGGCAAAAATGCGCCGAGCAACAAAGTTGTTTTAGGTGTAATGGGGCTGCATAGCAGGGGTAGTTATTTAGCCAATTGTTTTTCGCAATTGCCCAATGTTGAAATAGCTTACATCTGCGATGTAGAAGACGGTGCCATTAAAAATGGTTATGAAGCGCTTAAAGATGCCAGGCGCAAACCCGAACTGGTACGCGATATTCGTAAATTGGTTGAAAAGAAAGATTTTGATGCCCTGGTTATCGCTGCGCCGGACCACTGGCATACACCAGCCGCTATTTTGGGCGCATCACATGGTAAACATGTTTATGTAGAAAAACCCTGCGGACAAAACCCACACGAAGGCGAGCTAATTGCACAGGCGCTGCATAAATATGGCAAGCATATACAAATGGGTAATCAGCGGCGGTCCATGCCTTCCTTGATCGATGCGGTAAAACAGGTCAGGAATGGCGCTATTGGCGATGTATATTTTGCCAAGGCCTGGTATACCAATGAAAGGAAGTCCATTGGCATAGGTAAACATGTACCGGTGCCACCGACGTTGAATTTTGATTTATGGCAGGGGCCTGCACCCCGCAAATCTTACCAGGATAACCTTGTGCATTATAACTGGCATTGGTTCTGGCATTGGGGAACAGGCGAAGCCTGCAATAATGGTACGCATGAGATTGACTGCTGCCGTTGGTTTTTAGGGGTAGACTATCCTACCAAAGTTACTTCTGCAGGTGGCAGGTATGCTTACCATGATGATTGGCAAACGCCCGATACACAAGTAGCATCATTTGAGTTTGGTAAAAAAGGTACAATAAGCTGGGAAAGCAGGAGTTGTAACAATTTCCCGGTTGAGGGCAGCAGTCGCGGATTTATTATTTACGGTACCAACGGAACGCTGGTTAACCTGGGTGGCGGTGATTACAAAATATTAGATCCTAAAAATAAAGTATTAAAGGAAGTAAAATCAGAAGTTGCCGCTGATCCGAATAACACTGTCAGCGCTAATGGCAACCTGGATTTTTATCATTTTAAGAACTTTGTGGGTGCCGTACGTGGCGAAAATGAATTAACATCGCCGGTAGATGAAGCCTCCAAAAGCGTTTTGCTGTGCCACCTGGCAAATATTTCGCAGCGCACAGGCGTAACACTTGAATGCGATCAAAAAGATGGACGTATAACCAATAGTACTGAAGCAATGAAGCTTTGGAAACGGACTTATGAACCCGGCTTTGAACCAGTATTAGTTTG
>JBQCEA010000497.1:0-2327 GCA_051960695.1 Mucilaginibacter sp.
CTTCAACCGTGCCGCCGCCGCTATTAATTTTCAATACAACGCCAGCGATATTAGGATTAGCAATTGCAAATTTCAACCATTCGCCCATTGTGTCGGTACCGGGCTCGCCGCAATAATCATCTTTCAGTATGGGGCCGTTTATAGGAATAACTACAACTGAACCCTGTTCGATTACAGATATTGTTTCAACAATTTCACATGTTGACCAATCGAAATAAGCGCCTTTCTTATTGAATAGCTTAATGCCTTCGTATTCGTTTTCTTCAAAGAACCCATCGGATTCCCCATTTAAAAACCGTACGGCCATTGGCAGCAATCCTGCCGCTGTTCTGGGCTCAATTAGCCATAAGCCACGTGATATGGCCGAGACAAGCTTGTTTAGTTTCATTAGGGGTATTAAATTCTGCTGATATAAAATTCGATAAGAAATAGCCTATAGTTGGTGGCGTTATTTTGACACCAAACAATAAGCCCCGATACGATGGGCGCATGGGGCTTTTAAATTGATTACCAATACATCCATTTACCCATATTCCGCCAAGTTCTTATGGGGTGGATATAATCTTCGTCAAAATAATTTCTGTCATTTCGACTTAACCAATGATTTGTGGTTTTTTGGCAATAGCAATTCAATGCTTCGCTGCTATAGATTGGCTTTCTATAGTCTTTGCGATGTTTTTGTCTTTTCATTTTTACTCTAAATTTCTTTAGAGCATATCAAATGATTTTTTCATACTCAAATATAATAAAAAGCCCGGAAGCTGAGATCGACCGGGGCTTTAACCAATTATAAAACCAATAAAAATGTATGAGAAAAGGCAAATTTTAAGCCCCTAACAAACTTAGAGGCTGCTTATCCTTTTTAATCAAACCTTGCCGGTGACTAATGATTCAGCGTGAACTCAAATATAAAATTAAAATATCATTCCAAGTAAAAAAAATGATATTTTTTATGAAAAATTTTATCAAATCTTATTTTTACATTTGATAAAACTTAAACACTTTGTTATGAAAAAGATATTAGCATTTGTAGCTTGCCTTATGGCTGCTACTTATTGTTTTGGACAGGACATTGTACCGCCTATTGATAGCGCCACACATAAAATAACCTACACTGGCGTAATCGCATCTACCGGAAATAAAGATCAACTTTATGACAGGGCTTTGAATTGGTTTGCCATAACATTCAAAAGCGCCAATGATGTAATCCAAATTAAAGATAAAGAAAATGGCAAAATAGTCGGCGACTGGTATATCCAGCCAGTAGAACCGGAATTGGGATATGTTTCTTCCAATATCTCTGTTTGGGTAAAGGATGGTAAGTATAAATTTGAAATCACAAATCTATCTTATCAGGGCACAAGCGAACAGTCCGCTTGGCGGTTAGAGGATAATCCCGGCGTTTGGAAGGTAAATATGTTTAAGAATAAGCAAAAACAAATTAAACGGCACTCTTACCTTATTATACAACAAACCATTGCTTCGTTAAAGAGTGCAATGAATACCACTGAAAAAGATTTTTAAAGATAAATTTCTAATCTTTATTTTCTTGATTTAAGTTCTAAGGATTTTAATCTAAGCGCCTCTTTTATGGGTTCAGGCAAATCATTAATAATAACCCCGTCAATAAACCCTATAAACTCACCTAACAATTGTCTATAAAGTGGGTTGTCTTGTGGGAATGATCGCTGCCTGCTTCTTTCTGCATTTAACCCATGCCTAAACGCAGATAAGGATTCCGTATTGTTAGTTACATTAACAAGCCTTTCCGTTTCCCAATTCGGGTGTTCCCTTTTTGACTGGATAATTTCATCATCAGTCATTAGGCGAGTTTTCAGTTGTGCCGATGTGTTTTTTAGCATAATATCAAATCCCGGCAAGCGCCTGTGTGCTTAACCAAAACAACCCAAAGGCTGGATGCACAGGGCTACCGAGAATATCTTTAACAAAATAACTTTCCGAATTAAAGATTGTATTGATTAAGCAATACTAAGATAGGTAATAAATATGATTTTGAGTAAAAAAATTAATATTTTCTCTTGTAGCTTCGGTCAATTAACCAATTAACCCTTCTTTTGCCGCCTATTTTATAGATGAAAACCAAATAGCACTGAATTAGCCTAAATGGATTAAACGATATTTTAGGCCAATCTTTAATAATTAATAAAGAAAATACGATGTAAAACCTTTTATTAACTTTCCATTTCTTGTCTATCCATTCTATAGTCATTCCTGATCTTTTTTCCATGATTTTGTTTTTTTATGTAAATGATGCTAATGCCTTCCAGATCGTCCGTTCGTCTTTCTTGAATTTGATCTCCGCTTCC